>NZ_JAJTDH010000117.1:0-10173 GCF_021300285.1 Microcystis sp. 49638_E5
ATCCAATAAACGCTTGGGGAGAGAATACCTCTACTTTTTCAGAAGCAATTCTGTCTAAGCAAGTAATCTCTGTGAACCAAGAATCCCCGTCTCTTTAGAGCGGGGAGTGTCAAATGATGAGCGTCACTCATATAGCCTTTTCGGTAGCTTTGACGAGCATAACGTTGGGAACCGCCAATCCGGAGATATTGGGCATAGCGGCAGTGGCGGCCTTGTTACCAGATATCGACACGGGCAAAAGCTCGCTCGGACGGCTCTTGTTTCCCGTCAGTGGTTGGCTAGAAAAGAGAACGGTTCACCGGGGCATAACCCACAGTTTCTTCGCTTCAGGTGTCGTCACCCTTGCGGCTTATCCCCTGTCCCTACTGGGTTATAGTCAACTCTGGTACGGTCTGATTCTCGGTTACTTTTTCGGCTGGTTTGCCGATGTTTTTACTAAGTCGGGAGTGCAGGCGTTTTATCCCGGTCGGGGAAGGATGATCATCCCGAGAAATCCGCGTTTGAGGTTGGCCACGGGCAGTAATGCGGAGTGGTTTCTGCTGTTTGTTCTTGTGGTCGTCTCGGTTCTGAGTATTTCTATCAATAGTGGTGGCGGTCTGATTCGCGGGTTCAATCAGGCATTGGGTTTGCCGTCGGGAGCGATCGAGACGGTGAACGAGGATGCTTCCCGTTATCTGTTGCGGGTTAGGGTTCAAGGGAGAAATGCCATTACCGAACAGCCGATTGACGCTACTTATGAGGTAATCGAACCGTTGACCGTTAGCGATCTGCTGGTCAAGGACGAAGGGGGAACGGTGTACCGACTGGGTTCGAGTCAGGAATCTCAGATCATCGCCTCGCGCCTTCGCGTGGAAAGGGTCGCACCAGTCCAAGTAAAGATCGAAAATATCTTCTTGGAAGATGAGTATTTAGATAGGCTCGCTAATTTAACGGAACCCTTCGGCGTAGCTCAGGGTAACAGGGTATATTTAACGGGAACGCTGACCATTGCCGATGGTTCGGGTCTGAGTTTGCCCAGTCATGCCGACCGTTTCGATACTATTACCCTACAACCGGGTAACGTCGCCTACGCCCGACTCACCGCCGCTAGTCCCCAGTATGTGATCGACAAGTTGGGAGAATACAGCGTTTCAGGTCATCTCATCGCTAGGATCATAAATGTTCAATAAACAGCAGAAACCACTACCCAACGCCGTTTTACAGGCTCCGAAGCCCCTTAATTCCCCCCTGTCAGAATCATCGCCACCGTCTGGCATCCTTCTGGGGGATAACTGTTATTGGAATCCGGGTCATCTCCCCAACGGTCACATCGTCGCCATCGGTGCATCCGGTAGTGGCAAAACCCAGACCCTCAAAGCGATCGCCTATTCCCTCAGACAGACCTATCCCGATATTCAGTTATTTATCATCGATTTCCACGGTGATCAGGAGATTATCGGTGAAACTTGTTATCCCCTGCACATGGCCAGTTCTCACGGCATCAATCCCCTGATTGTCAACCTCGATGCTGAAGGGGGTGGTCCCCATCTACAGGCCATCGCCGTTACCACCACTCTAAAACGTTCTTTGCAGTTGGGACCAAATCAGGAAGGTTTACTGTTAGAAATATTGCAATTTTGTTACGACCGGCGGGGTATCAGCCAAGAACAACCGACAAGTTGGACAAGGGAAGCGCCCAATTTTACCGATTTGCAGCAGGAGATCGAGTCGCGGGTGGAGAGCGGCTGTAAGGAATCGCAAAAACTGAAACTGAAACTGATAGCCACCTTCACCTACGGTGTCTTCTGCCGTCCCCAACCCGACTTCACCGAGAAACATATCCGCATCGATCTCTCGAAATTACCGCCGGAGATCGGGGCGATCGCCGCCGAATCCTTGGCCTGGCAATTGATGAACCGACACCGCCTCTTGGGAGAAATCGAAGGGAAGTTACCCCGTACCTACCTATTCATCGATGAGGCCAAGGAATTGCGGAAAAGTCGGGCCTGTGACCGCATCATCGCTGACGGTCGTAAGTACGGGTTGGGTTTGGTGTTGGCATCCCAATCGGAACGACATCTCAGCGACGACGTGATCGGTAACTCCTCTACCAAGATCGTTCTGCCAGTGGACCAATCGGAAGTGAAGCGGGTGGCCGCCAAATTCCGTTTCGCCGAGAAGAAAGTAGCCGAGTTAGTACCCTTGACCGCCCTATGTCGTTTCGGCAAACAGGCAGAAATGACCAGTATCTTTCCCTATCACCGGAGGGTAAAAGATGGTTAGCACTCTTTCTAGGTCAAAACCCCACCAGCGACGCACTGAGACGGTTTTCGCTATCCTTGACGACGCACCAGC
This sequence comes from Microcystis sp. 49638_E5, assembly GCF_021300285.1. NCBI lineage: Bacteria > Bacillati > Cyanobacteriota > Cyanophyceae > Chroococcales > Microcystaceae > Microcystis > Microcystis sp. 49638_E5. Next base: position 2,335 of record NZ_JAJTDH010000117.1, read on the forward strand.
CGGTACGACCTACGAAGGTCTGATCTCGTTGGTACGGGAGAAAACGGGTAAGGGTTGTTCCCGTAAGCTGATTAGTCGCTGGAAACGCGAACGCACGGGAGAAACCGTCTTAGAAATTCCGACTGTCTTAGAAATTCCAACTGTCTTGGAAACCCCGACCGTTTTGGAAACGATCGCTCCTCAAAAAACACTCAGACAAAGTTCAGTGTTTACCCTGAGAGAAGCCGAAGGGCTTGCCCTGAGAGAAGCCGATACTTCCCCCATTGTCCCCATAATCGAGAAACACAGCGAGAAAACAAGCGAGAGTGTTGCCCTGAAAGAAGCCGATACTTCCCCCATTGTCCCGGAACCTTTCTATTCCCACCGTCCTGATTTCTTTCGTTACCTGACCCTTGCCGTCGCCACCATCATCACCCTAGTCGGTTGCAGTTACACCACAGCCCAAAAAACCCCCAGCACCACCGTTACACCTGTTACACCTGTTACCCCTGTTACCTCTTACCCCCCTTATCAAGGGGGGATTAAGGGGGGATCCTCTCCGAAAAAAACCCACTCCACCGTACCGAGAGAGATCAAAATCCGATTGACCCTTACCACCCCCGCAGATCTGCGGGTCAAACAGGGTTCTCGGATCGTTGCGGGTCAGATACTAAGCGATCGCATTACCGAGAGACAACGACTCCAAACCCAACGTCAACAGTTGGAACTCTCCCTAAAAAAGTTGCAGATTCCCCTCCCCGAACTCACCTTACCTTCACCACCCCCAACATTAAATAAACTTCCCCCCGTTTCCTACAGGCAAGAAATTGCTCATATTACCCTAAAAACGGGAGAATTACAACAGATAGAGACTAAAATCACTCAACAAAAACAGAAAATTTCTCAATTACTAGCCCTTCCCTCTGCCCCCCTTATCAAGGGAGGATTAAGGGGGGATCAAGCCCCCCTTATCAAGGGGGGATTAAGGGGGGATCAAGCCCCCCTTATCAAGGGGGGATTAAGGGGGGATCCCGTTAATGTCGCTTCCCTACCCACTTTTGTTACTATCGACTCTCAACCTTTACCCCCTTATCAAGGAGGCCAGGGGGGATCCGTGGAGACAATCATCGAACACGAAAGGGCGAAACTCTCCCAAATGGAAACGGAACGGGAACAGGCAAAAATACAACTGGACATCGCCCGTGCCGCTTTATCAACCGCCAAGGAAAAGCGTCTTCAGGAAGAATACCAATTGGCTCTAGAAGAAAACCGACGGGCGATCACCCTTCAGAACCAACAACTAGAAGTGGAGAAACAGAGGGCAGTTCGCGCCGCACAACTTCAGGAACGGGAATACAACCAAGCGGTGATCAGGACGAGAATACAGGAGATCGACAATGCACTGGTTCAATTGGCTACGGTTAAGGCTCCCTACCCCGGAACGGTCAAACGGCTTAAATGGCAAGGTCAGGATGATCGCCTTCTCACTGTCGAGCTTACTGTTGATGTGGACTCCCCTACAGGCCGCTCCCCTTCCCTGTCTCGATAGCGGTAACGATTGTCTCCGTACCCTCACCGACGCGGCGATCGAACGTTCCCCTGAATTGCAGACCCTCGACGAGCGCATCGCCCTGATCGATCGCCGGTTACAGTTGGCTGGACAACGTATCGACCAGGCCAACGCCCGACAATGGACAGGTTATCTCACCACCGACCCGATCGCCATTCTGCAAAATCTGTTTGGGGGTGGTCAGGTACAACAACAGAGGATGGCCATCACCGACCTCGAAATCAGGGCGGCCGACCTAGAGGCGGCCAGGGCTGAATTGGAACGTCAACGGGCTGCCAAACGCTCCCAACTGGGAGAACAGGTCTTAACGCTGGTGATCGCCTACGAAACCGCCGGCGATCGAGAACAGGCGATATTAGCCCAACTGTCCAATCACGACCTCTTGACCAGGATTACCGAGATCGATTACCGTCTGGGCGGTTCATCCACCGAAACCTATCTAACAAGAATCGCCCAACGAGAACAGTTAGAGATTCAGTGGAACCGTTACCGTCTCGAACGGGAAACCGCTAAACGACAACTTCTATCCCTGACTGGGTTTTCCCACCCCCCTTATCAAGGGGGGCAGGGGGGATCGAAACTACTGGGGAAACTACTGGGTAATGGGTTGATATTGTCATGTACATATCCAGCGACTCCACACTTGACGAGACAATGCAGTTGCATTACCATCAAGATGTTTTTACAAATAGGCTGAGAGGTTCCAATGGATGCAACTATGGCTCCATGGCCAGAATCCACTCTTACCGATCGCTATCCTGATGGCAATTAATCTTTAGAGTAAGGGATTCCCTCTTTTTGCTGTTTTTATGCCCTGAAACAAGCTATGGATCGGGACTTTCTCGATTGACAAAAAGCCATAACCTGTGCTTTGGGAAAGATTAACAGAATTTCCGCATCTTTCTGAGAAATGCCCTCACCTCAACCGTGACAGGCTCGATCGCCGGTTCGACTGGTAAAAAACTAGGGGATGCGATCGATAGAACAAGGGGAAGCGAAATCTAGGTTAGCTTTCCCGTCACGTTTTGCTTTTCTGGTTTCTGTGTGGAATTAATTTCTAGCTTTCTTGTTTGTGGCTTAGTAAGGTTGAGAATTAGTAGGCTAATTTCAGAAGTAATAGAAAGGGAGCAATCAGGGGAAGTAATTGACGTTATAATTAGCCATAGTTTTCCGTCAAAATTGGATTTTTTCTCTTGAAACTCTGATTAATCGGTTTTTAGAGCTAATTTTGACTATTGGTCTAATCTGCCGCTATTCTTTGCTGTGACTGACTTATAAATTTTTGGAGATGTCTATTATAACCAAAAAAGCGATCGTAATATATAAGTGATCTCACTAACATTGTTCTTCAGTCTTATATCTGCGAATAGCACTGTTCATCAGGTTAATCTGCTCTGCGTGAAATGAAGGGGGCATGGCACCATGAGTCGTGTAGTCTAATCCATCGTGCATGACATCTGTTGGTAATTCAGAGTGATCTAAACCTAAGGTATGACCAATCTCATGAGCAATCGTGTTGGCAATTAAATTAGATAGACTACTAATACTAAGATTGCCTCTACAAGAAGCATAAAAAACTTGATCGATTCTGATAATTGCATGACCAGTAACTTTACCTAATAAGAAGCTCGCTACTCCTAAATAATCTACTGGCTGACTGTCAGCAAATACATAAACATGAGTAAATTTATCTTGCCATTCCTGACTGTTAGGTGGTTCTGTAGTAAGAAAAACCTGAACACCTCTGAATGCACCATACAGTCTGGAAAAAGCTTCCATAAAAATTGCACTCATGGTTTCTTGATATTCGGGTAAGACTGCCATATTTGAAATATCTATCCAAATACAATGGCGACTTTTTTCTGAAAAATTTCGCAAGGGAAAACCGCAGTTAGGACAAAATTCCCATTCTGCTTGAAGGCGCAATCTACAAGATTGACACCTGAGTTTAATTGGTCTAGTGAGATCTATACGCTGAGATAGAGATTGTTTTAGCTTGCGGTTGTATTTAGTTAAGTCCAGTCGTTCAAATAAAGATGACATAGCTTTCCTTTACTAAGCATAAGAACCGACAATTTCTCCTAATCCGTTGACACTAACTCCATTTCCAATTGCAGCTAACTTCCACTCGTCGTTATGTTGGTATAACTCTGCCATAATCATTCCCGTAGCACCTTTGTATTCATTTCCTGATAGATTGTAGCGAGCAAGCTCTTTGTTGTTAGACATATCTACTAATCGTACAAATGCGTTTTTTACTTGGAAAAAGTCTTGTTTTCTGGCTATACAGTCATAAATATTGACTGTAAAAACCAGTTTGGTAATTCGTGATGGCACTAAGGAAAGATCAACAATGATTTGCTCATCATCTCCCTCTCCTGCCCCCGTCAAGTTATCTCCTAAGTGAGTGATTCCTCCCGATCGATGCTTGAGATTGCCAAAATAAACTATATCGTCCTTGTCTCCAACTTTTCCGTTACTGCCCAAGCAGATTACTGAAGCATCTAGGTCGTAGTTCGGTCTGTTGCTAAATGCGCCGAACAAGCCACCCCCAGTTTGTTCCACTACATCCCATCCTAGTCCACAAATAATTTTTTTCAGACCAGGTGCCTCTTTTGTCAGGGAAATACGTTGCCCTTTCTGTAAATTGATGGCCATAATTTGAACTTTCCTTAACTATAACGATCTAGCAATGCTTGCAGCCCTCCTTGATAGCCAGAACCCACCGCGTTGAGTGACCATTGCCCATCTTTGCGATAGAGTTCTGCCATGATTAGGGCGGTTTCAATAGAATAGTCTTCTACTAAGTCGTAGCGTACAGCCTCTTGTTTGTTCTGAGCATTAACGATACGTACAAAAGCGTTTTGTACTTGTCCAAAGTTTTGGCGACGTTGCTGTGCCTCGTGAATCGTTACTGTAATAACAATCTTCTTAACTTCTTCTGGTACTTTCTTGAGGTCAATTTTAATAACTTCATCATCCCCTTCACCAAGTCCTGTTAAGTTATCCCCAGTATGTTGGACTGATTTGTTTGGATCAGGGCTGAAAAGATTGTTGTAGAAGATAAAGTGTTTATCTGAGATTAGCTTTTCATTAGCTCCCAACAAAAACACCGACGAATCTAGATCGAAGTCCGATCCAGTGTCAGTGGCTTTGACATCCCATCCCAATCCTACAAATACTTCTGATAATCCAGGAGCAACTTTTTCTAGCGATACTCGTTGTCCTTTTGTTAATGAAACTGCCATAAAATACTCTCCTGGTCAATTGCGTATTGAATGAACTTTACAGTTAAGTCGGAGGGATTTTTCCTGATTTGTCAAGACCTAGTTGGTCACAAAATAAACCAGAACTAATATTACTTTACCACCCTGTTTTTGTCAAGTGTAAACCAACAGAAATTAACAAAAATTTACATAGAGAGCAGGGTTTAACTGAAAATGGTGGTTATATTGAGCCGCAGGAACAACCGAAGCATCCCGATGATTTACCGTAGTGACTTCATTATAAACTTCTTGGGGAATGATAATTTAGCCAAAGAGTTTTTGGAGTAAGTTAAGTTGACCAACTTTGCCTTTTTCTCATACTCTCAAATCCCTAGTAAACCCTGAAACCCGATGCCAAGCTTGCTCATCTTCTTCTGTATCAACGGGCATTATATCCTTCCAAAAACTCCAATAACTTTTCTTCCCAAGGGTTCAGGTAGGGACGTTTCAAAGAACCCAATGTTTCTAGAATAGCCCTCACCGTCTCCTCTTCCCCTAACGATCGGAGTTCAACCAGACGATCGCTCAGTTGTTGCATATTTTGCCGGTGGTCAGGGGAATACTGCAAATCCCTTAAATTCTCCTCTCTAACGGTATATTCACCGTTCCAAGTCCGCACCAGACAGGAAAATTCTCTCACCTCGATCACGATACACCAACAACCACCCAGACCCCGCAAATCGGGGTTATCTTTGATCAGTATTTCGCAGACATCACCGACCCGGTAGGGTATGGGAATTTTGGTTCGCTCCCGGATGCGCTGTACGATATCCTTGACGATGCGACCGGACGGGACTTTACCACCAGCAGCTTCTACCGCCTGCTGCCACACTTCTCTCTGTTGGTCTGGTTCCAGTTGAGTTAGGGGACGGACTTGACGCTCGGAGATTGGCAAAATTTGAGAACCAATGGTTCTCGTTTCGTCTCTGTCTGATTGAGAACCAATGGTTCTCGTTTCGTCTCTGTCTGATTGAGAACCAATGGTTCTCGTTTCGTCTCTGTCTGATTGAGAGATTGAGAACCAATGGTTCTCGTTTCGTCTCTGTCTGATTGAGAACCAATGGTTCTCGTTTCGTCTTTGTCTGATTGAGAACCAATGGTTCTCGTTTGCAGATTCTCAAAAACTTCGGAACCAGAAATCAGATAGTCCATCTTACGACGAGAATAACCAAAACGATCACGGCAATACTCCTCAAAAGTCTTGTGGGTAGAACGGTACAGTCGTCTATCCCGCAATTCCTTCAAGGCTGTTCCCGCTTCGTAGAAAGCCCTTTCTACCTTGCGCTCCCAGAACAGACGTTGACGTTCCTCTTCTGGTGTCAGGTCATCGACCAATTCTACCCGTACCGATTGCGGGGGAAACAGATCCAGTTCTAGGTTGACCGCCCCTTCCGGTTCGGGTGGCAGCCGTTTACGGTTCTTTTTAGCCCAATCATCCAGCCACACCCGGGGCGAAGCGAACTTCGTGGTGGACTTAACGGGAATATCGAGGACAAAACCGTTCGCGCTGACGGTGCGCTTGGCACTAAAAGAATTGTACTCAAAACGCCACTCTAACCCGTAGGCTGTCCAGATTTGCGGAGAGCAAGACCAGATGTTCACGCCGTTACCTCTCGACTACTTGACTATTTACAGTCGCAAAGTTTGTCTTTTTCAACCAATGATATTAATATTATAAGTGATAGAATAGACGATAACAATAGTTTTTCTGAGAGGTTGTGGACGTGGTGAAACAGAAGAAAGCGGTGATGATTCCCGTCGAGATGGTCGAGACTATCTCATGGTCGGAGGAGGCGGGATTGAAGTTAAAGGAGATTCGGGAGGGACAGGGACTATCTCGAAACAAGTTGGTAAATAAGATCAGGGATGCCGGTCGGGACATCTCCCCCCAGCACATCCAAAAGTTGGAAACCGGTTTCAAGGCAATAACGGGAGAAACTCAGACAGCCAAGAGTGTCGGCACGGCTACCCTCCGAGCGATTCTCGACGCTTTGGATTACCCGCTCGATCAGTTCCTCACTGAAATCGGTCACAAGTAAACCACCTGAGTGCCTTTTTAATCCCCGAACCGAACCGACGATAACTTACGAAATTCTCTTGCTTCCAATTGAAGCCTTTTTTTTAGGGACTATACTGGATTTATCCGTTGGTTCCGCGTACCTATCCACTGTTTAGCTTTTTGTTCCCTCGATCTTAACCCCTCGGAGATGAAAAATTATGCAAAAAGCCGCCTCGTTACCCGATCGCTACCGAATCGGAAAAACTCAGTTTTACGAACGCCGCCAGCATCTGATCCGCTTGGGTTACGACATGGAAGCCGAGAAACACGGTCGAAACAGCTACTACAGTGATGAACAGGTGCAAATATTCGATGACCTAAACACCCACTATAAGAAATGGGGTACTCTCGAAGGTTTTCCGACTGCTACCCCCGAAATCGCTGATAAACAGACCGAAACCGACAAAAATTCCTCCGTAACTAACGCCCAGACGGGATTAGTTCAGCGAGAGAGTGAAAAAGTCATAAACGATTCCGTCGATGCCGAAGAAATCTTCGTCGATACCAATCCCTTAGAGGACATTCAAGAGGATAATTTTCGTCGTGTGGATGAGGCCGCCCAGTTTGCCGCCGCCCAGAATATCGTCGCTTTCAACTACCTGACCGTCAACTACATGAAAGAACGCAATTTCAGCGTCCCCGGTCTAAGGTCACAGGTAGAAAAATCTGACCGTGTGATCGAGGAGTCCCTCGATTCCCTCAAACAATCCCCAGAAGTAATCGCAAAGAAGCTGATCCAACGTACCAAGAAGGAACCAGAACAGATGACCTAACCTTGATCCTACAGGGTGCGCTCGATCGAGAACGCCGTCGTCTGTTACATTGGTTTCTCATCTGTCAGATCACGGGATTGTTATCTGGTGGGGTCATATCCATTTCTCTTAAAGGTGAACCCCTATCGGGAGCGGGTTGGGGATTGGGCATCGGTAATCTCCATTTCGGGGTGTCCGTCGGTTTTCTATCGA
>NZ_JAJTDH010000118.1:0-8114 GCF_021300285.1 Microcystis sp. 49638_E5
TTTTCCCTGAAAATTAGGTAATTGACCCCCTCAAAATCGGTAAAACCCCACACCCCACACCCTACACCCTACACCCTGCCCCTAGGAAAAACTTTTTCAGCAGACCCTAAATAGATGGCCAAATCCCCCTAGTTTTAGGGGGAATTTTTATATTTATTTTCTTGACATTAATTCTGATTTGTGGCAGCGTCGGGGTTGTCAAGTCCTCCCAGACGATTAAAGGGCCAAAAACGCACCACGGCGCGACCGATTAAGTTTTCCCGGGGAACGAAGCCCCAAGCGTGGGAATCATAACTATTATTGCGATTATCGCCCAAAACCAGATATTGATCGGGGGGAACTGTCACCGGTCCGTAAGCATAATTAGGTTCTTCGGCGATATACTTTTCCGCTAAAACTTTACCGTTGACGTAAACTAGACCGTTTTTGACTTCCACCTTATCCCCCGGCAGTCCAATCACCCGTTTAATAAAAGCATCCTGAAAATTTTGAGCTTTGAGAGCGGCTGTCGGACTAAAAACCACTATATCACCCCGTTCTGGCTTCTGAAAATGATAGCTAACTTTCTCGATAATGAGGCGATCATTAATCTGGAGAGTGGGTTCCATGGAAGAAGAGGGAATATAACGGGCCTCGGCCACAAAAGTGCGGATACCAAAAGCCAAAATTCCAGCCGTGACAATGGTTTTAACTGCTTCTAGCCAAGGGTTTTCTTGGGGGACGGGAGGAGGAGAGGGTTTTTCGGATTTATGGTTCAAGCTTTCAGCCATAGAATTTTAACTTTTGAGAAGGATTAAGCTAATGCGCTCTTTAATGTTCTAGTTTAGTGATAGTAGCAGCGTAGATAATATTTTAAGACAATTTTCCCAACCAGATCACTGTTAATTTGTCAAGGCCGCATTCTGCTGCTGGAAGGGGAATTTCCTCGGGGGGTAGAAAAAGTAAGATTAGTCCCATTGCTGACGAGATCGAAACTCGTGCTAGTACCATCATGGACGCGAGGGGGCCTGACTTTGTTGCCTGGTGTTATTAGTCCACTGCATTTTCACCCACTGGGATGTTTACAAAAATTCCCGAATGATCGATTGGAAACTTGGATATTAATTTAGCAAAACGACTTGACTCAGATGTATATATATGTTTGCACAAATTCCCGAACGCTCAATGCACTATTTGCGATGGGTTGTGACCATCGCTTGGTTAATTCTGATATTTTCTCTATTTTTTGACCCGATTTCGGCAAAATTAACCGATACTAACAATCTTTCTAGTCCCCTGAGAGTGGATCCCGATCTGTGCATTAAAGTCCAGGGAGTTTGCCTACCCCAATCCTCCTATCAGTTAGGTGCGCCGATTTTTTGGGGAATAGTGGTTCCTAGTGGTGTTTTTATCCTATTAGTATTAGGTCACGAACTCTGGCGGCGTATCTGTCCTTTATCCTTTCTTTCTCAAATACCGCGTGCTTTGGGTAAACAGCGTCAGAAAAAACAGACCGATAAATCGGGAAAAGTCCGCTCTGAAATCTATAAAGTGCCGAAAAACTCTTGGTTAGCTCGGAATTATCTCTATCTACAATTCAGTCTGTTATTTTTGGGTTTATGCGGACGGATTCTCTTTTATAATTCCGATCGCTTATTCTTGGGTAGCTTTTTAACCTTTACTATTCTAGCGGCGATCTTTGTGGGTTATTGGTATGGGGGCAAATCTTGGTGTAACTATTTCTGTCCCATGAGTCCGGTTCAAAGGATTTACGGTGAACCGAGGGGTTTACTAAATAGTACCGCTCACGAAGACAGTCGCGGTGGGATTACTCAATCCATGTGTCGTATTGTCCATGAAGATGGTAGCGAACAAAGTGCCTGTGTTGCCTGTCAGAGTCCCTGTATCGATATCGATGCGGAAAGATCCTATTGGGATGGGATTAATAACAGCGATCGCCAATGGCTTTATTACGGTTATTTTGGCTTAGTTTTTGGCTATTTTATCTATTATTACCTTTATGCTGGCAATTGGGACTATTATTTCTCTGGAGCTTGGGCGCACGACGAAAATCAACTAGAATCCCTCTTTAAACCGGGTTTTTATCTTGCTGGTCAGGCAATTGCGATTCCGAGGTTGGTAGCTGTTCCCTTAACTTTGGCAATCTGCACTTTTTTGGGTTACTTTCTCGGTAAAAAAGTTGAAAATGCCTATAAAGTCTATAGAATCCGTAAAAAGTCGCCTTTAACTACGGAAATTATCCGTCATCGAGTCTTTACTGTCGGAACTTTTCTGATTTTCAATTTCTTCTTTATTTTCGGTGGTCGTCCTTTTATTAATCTTTTGCCAAAATTTTGGCATTATTTCGCTAGTATTTTAGCGGCTGTTTTGAGTAGTTTATGGTTATATCGCACTTGGATAAGGGATCCGAGTCGTTACCAACGGGAAGGACTAGCGGGAAGATTGCGTAAACAGTTGGGTAAACTGGGTCTCGATACGGCTAAATATCTCGATGGGCGATCGCTGGAAACTTTGGACGCAGATGAGGTGTATGTGTTGGCCAAGATACTGCCGGATTTCACCCACCAGAAGTGTTTAAAAGCCTATAAAGCCGTGTTAAAAGAGGCTTTGGAGGAGGGATATACTGACTTCGGCCACAGCCTCGAAATCCTAGAACAAATGCGCTTAGAGTTGACGATTACCGAGGCAGAACATCAGGCAATTCTAACAGAGTTGGGTGTGGAATCGGCCGAACTTCTCGATCCGGACAAGCAGTATAGTCGCGAGGATTGGTTACGTTTGCAGAGTTATCGCGATGCTTTGTTAGAAAGTCTCTTGGTGACTTGGAAAAAAGACCCCGATCGCCGGGTGGGGTCAGAATTGCTGGAAGTGTTAACCGGTAAGAGTTCCAGGGAGGCGATCAAGCATTTATTGACGGAATTGCCGGCCTCGGAAACGGAAACTGTCGAGTCTTTGCGTCGGGAGTACGGAGTTACCGGTCAGGAGGAGGAAACGATTCTCCATCGTCCTTTGGCCCATCAATTATGGCAAAATATCGCCCGTGCTTTTCAGGTCTTCGATCGTCTATCTTTTAGTAGTCAGAGCGATCGTGAGCAACAGGAGGGGATTTTATTGGAAAGATTCCAGCTATTCGATAGTGATGGCTCTGGACAAATTAGCCTTGAGGAGTTAAAAGCTTGTCTTCAGGCGATCGAACCGGGGGTGACAGACAAGGAAATCGAAGCTATGTTACAACAGGCCGATACAAGTCGCGATAATCAGATTAGTTTTCCGGAATTTCGCGACCTACTTCACCAATTCCATAAATAAACTGTCTGCAACTATTGCGTCGGTCATGAATTCCAAGACATTAGGATTCTGATAGCAAATTAAATTGTATTCAGTGCAAATAGAGAATCAAGTTAGCTGTCACCTTGATGGTGGGAGCTTTTTCTTTTTTTAGCCAATACAGTGCTTCTGTTCACCCCTAAAAGGTTACGGTTAATTAGTTGGGCTGAAAGATTAAGTAGCTGGTTATAATTAAATTAAAAATGGATTTTAGGTTCGATCCCCCCTGAGTCCCCCCTTAATAAGGGGTGTGCCGATCCCCCCTGAGTCCCCCCTTAATAAGGGGGGCATCTGATAATTTTTAACGCCTACCTACTTACCTGTGATGATAACATAGGCTTTACTTGTCCCAGCCATTGCCAAGATTTGCCCTCGCATATATTCAGGTTTAATGGGGCTAATTTTCTCTATTTCTAGATAGTCTTTTGGAGTAAAATAAGCGTGACTTTTACTGGCTGTCATGGGGTTTATCTTGCTTGTTGTTAGTGTTATAACGGACAATTAAGCCAAATAATTGAGTCTAAATCAGCCTGATTGCCTTCAGTAATTAGCTTTTGTATCATTTCAATATAATTAAAATTACTCTCGAATAAAACAAAACGTCTATCTAAAGAAGCGGCCGCTAGTCCCACGGTTCCTGAACCAGCAAAGGGATCTAAAACCACATCACCTTTAAAAGAGTAATAGGTAATCACTTTTTCTGCCAATTCTACGGGAAAAGCGGCGGGATGTTTTGAGTTAGTGACTGGGTTAATCTTCCAAACATTAGTGCGTTCATAACCATCGGCAATTTTTGAGGCTTTTACTACTTCTTGATCGGGATGATTGCGAATATGCCAATCGATGAGTAAATCCGTGTGTTTACGATAGACTAAAACGTATTCAGTCACCGGCACGGTTTTGTATTGGAGAGGGTTTCGATCGGCGGCAAATCTGCGCCCTCTACCAGTTGCCCACCCTGCTCCCTCTGGTTTTAGCCAAATAATATCATCAATAAAGTCGTAACCTTCTTCAATAAAAATTCGATGCAAATCAAAGGGAACAGCAATACGTTTAGAAGCTTGATTACGCGAAGCGCGACGCAACAGCACGGGAGAAATATTAATGACAAAAAAACGTCCTTCACTCAAAACTCGATGACATTTTCTGATCACCTGTCGCAGCTTCAATAGATAGCTTTCGTATTCTTCAAATTCTGAATATTCTGGACGAGCATTAAAATAGGGTGGTGAGGTAAAGATTAAATCAACACTTTCTGCTGGCATTTCCTCCAAAAGTTCGCTACAATCACCAAATCCGATGGTATTTCTCAGAGAGGAAAGCTTATATTCTTTTTTAGTTTTCTTGGGGGTTTCTAATTTAGATTCATCCTGTTTTAACAGACGAGCGACAATAATTTCAGTCCGGGTTGTCCTATCGGCTAAAATTTCGGTGGTGTAGGCATCGATCACCACTTCCCCAACGGTTTTTTTCTGTTCATTACATAAAGGAACTCGCCAAATATGATATCTGTCATCCACTTCTGGTAAACCTAATTTAATCGCATTAACTAAATTTATTTCCCGCAACCAATTAAGGACAATTTCTTTAGCTTCTGCCACCGTGCGAAGCAGATAACCGCGCTTGTCCGATACCAGTTCTTTTTCCATGGCATTACTCTAGTTCTCTCTAGAATTCTAGCTGATTATTATCCAAAAAACTAGGAGAGTCTCAAGATAGAAATTGGCCACCCTTTAAAAATTCCACATTTCTAACACTTTTCCCGTAATTGTTTGATTTAACCAGAAAGTATTATGACTGAGGGAGTGAAGATTATTTGCTGTTACTTTCCAGCTTGCTTGGGGATGAAAAAGAATTGCTTCTGCGGGATTACCGGGGTTGAGAGATGCCGGTTTTTGTTGTAAACAATGACAGGGATTGAGACTAAGCGCTTGCCATAATTGTAAAGCTGATAATTGCCCGGTTATTACTAATTTTTCCCAGAGTAGCGGTAAAGCTAATTCTAACCCGATCGCGCCGGGGGGTGCTTCTGCAAAAGAGACGGTTTTTTCTTCGTAGGTATAGGGACGATGATCGATCGCGATTGCGTCGATAATTCCCTCCTTAATTGCCGCAATTAACGCCTTGCGATCGCTTTCGTTGCCCAAGGGTGGAGCGAGGTGTAAACTGGGATGATAGCTGGCGATCGATCCTGTATTTAAGAGGAGATGCAACCACGTCACACTAGCGGTTATCGGCAATCCCCGCATTTTTGCCTCGCGAATTAATTCCACTCCTCGACGGGTAGAAATTCGCATTAGGTGAACAGGTGTATTAATTTCGCCGACGATTTCTAAAATTGTGGCTAAAGCAGTGGTTTCGGAAATAGCAGGATCCCCCGGTAAACCTAGGCGAATCGAGGTTTCTCCCTCACGCATGACTCCATTACCCTTTAATTGCTGATTTATCGGGGAAAGGGCGATATTTTTACCGAAGGGTTTTAGGTATTCCAATAAGCGCCGCAACAGTCCCAAATCTTCCAGACCGCGATTATCGGTAAAACCCACCGCTACAGGCATTAAATCGGCTAATTCCGTCATTTTTTGCCCTTGTCTTCCTAGGGTGAGACTTGCCCAAAAATGCAGACGGGCCGATTTTGAGTCAAAAAACCCTTGACTTTTTTGCTGTAATGTGCTAATGAGTGCGGGGTGATCGAGGGGTGGGAGAGTATTGGGGAGAATTGCCACCCGGGTGCAGCCTCCGGCCGTGGCCGCTTTGAGCAAAGATGCGAGGGTTTCTCGGTCCTCGTGGCCGGGTTCCCCGGAATGACTGTAGAGATCGACTAATCCGGGGGCAAAAATACAGTTTTGACCGGAAATATAGTTACTATTTTCTCTTGGGGGAAGCTGAGATTCGATCGCTTTAATTACCCCCTCCTCAATCCAGACATCGGCAATGCGATCGGTTTGTGTCAGGGGGTCAAGGACTCTAACCTGTTCTATAATTGTCGAGGATTGGCTATTCACGCAGACTAATTAAAACGTCATTTTTTCCTTTGGCAGTATATCACGTTAAGTAAAAAGTAAAAAGTAAAAAGCAAAAAAGCTGAGTTGTCGGTTAGGTTAAGGGACGATAAGTTAGAATATTGATCGACTACGGTTTTAATCTTTATTTTAATTGGCCGATCCACCCTAAGCAGAATTGATAGCCGAATCATGCAGTTAGAACTTTTCGCTTTTAACAATTTAGAAGAATTTGATCGGGGAACCCCGCGATTAGTTTCGTTTCGAGATTTAGTACCAGAAATCACCAGCACCAGTTATCTAACCCATAGCATCTATTATTATCCTGCCAAATTTATTCCCCAAGTGGTGAGATTTTGCCTTGATAATTACAGTAAAAAGGATGATTGGATTATCGATCCTTTTGCCGGTTCAGGTACGGTGGGTTTAGAGGCTAAACTTTGTCAAAGAAATGCGGTTTTAACTGACCTGAATTATCTTTTAAACCATATTATTCCGATTAAGATCACAGAACACCAAGAACCATTGAGTTACTCAGAGTTAGATAAAAAAATCTTAGAAGTTTTTGCCAGCAAGGATAAATTTAACCCTCAGTGGTCAAATTTAAACTATTGGTATCCAGAGGAGATTTTAGCAGTTTTGCAGAAACTTTGGGCAGGTCAAAAAAGTCTAGAACCTGATTTGTATTCCCAGATTATTCAATCGGTTTTAGTGAAAGTTAGTAAACAGTTTTCCTATGCAGAACATACCAAACCTAAATTATTTCAATCGAAATACAAAAAATCAGATATACAGGAACTATTACAAAGAGATTGGCAAGAGGAATTAAAACGAACGATTAAAGATATGAGTTTTGAAACTTTAACCAGCGTTAATCAATATATTACCGTAACTTGGCATAATTATAATCAAGTGCTTTTTTATGGAGGAGTAGATAGTGCCACTTTTGAGATCGAGCAAAATCTAGAGTTAGATTGTTTAATTAGTTCCCCCCCCTATCTGCAAGCACAGGAATATATCAGAACAGCAAAACTAGATTTATATTGGTTAGGATATACAGAAAAAGAAGTACAAAAAATCTCTAAGCTAGAAATTCCCTACCGACAGGCTACCAGATTAATCGAAACTGAAACCCTAAATCAAGTGAGATCGAGTTTAGAGAAAGAGAATTTACATAAAATACTCGATTCCTATTTTTGTCACACTATCAACGCTTTAGAAAATGCCACCAGAAAATTAAAACAAGCTGGCAAAGCTTGCATTTTTGTGGGTAATCCAAAAGTGGATGGAGTGGAAGTAGAAACTTGGCGAATATTAAAGGAATATTTTCAGGAAAATGGCTTTGTTTTTGATACCGTCTTTGAGGATAGAATTAAAACCAGACAGTTATTCAAATCTCGCAAGAATAAAAATCCTGATGGCATGAAATCCGAATATTTACTAATTTTAGAGAAAAGGTAGCTCTAGTTTAGTCAAATCGAATACAAAAAATATCAACAACTTCCCCAAGATAGCACTAATCCGCAAGGTTAAAACATTGATAAATCTACAGTGAAATAGTTAAGGGCTGAGGACTGATTGCTAACTGCTGTAACAAATTTAGTTTATAATTAATTATCAACCTATCTCTGTTGGAAAACCATGACTATCGCTGAAAGCTTACCCCTAGTCGAGTCTCATGTAAACCCTGAGATAATCTTCCCAGAAGGCGAATTTTGGAGTGATGAACCCCCTTTGGAAAGTAACCTACATCTACAACAAATTATTTTATTAATTCAGTGTTTA
>NZ_JAJTDH010000119.1:0-13976 GCF_021300285.1 Microcystis sp. 49638_E5
CTATATACTCACTTCTCTGCGATGCAGTCGCACTCGCGGGAGCGCATTTTGTAGCTCGCTTAAAGCTTTGTTTCTGTCTGTATCACTTGTTACTTTTTAAAATGAGAATTGCTGCTTTTGCCGTATATTTAAGAACGTTTCCTGTAATTTGCACTAAAATGGGGACAAATACCCCGATCAACTGCATAGTTACCTGAATTACCGCTTGGAAGACTGAGATCAAGATTTGCATCAATAAACCGATAAATCCGCCGGTTAATCCCAATTGTCCCATGAACATCATATCGATAATGATAAAGAGGAACAAAATCCCGATGATAAAACCAATTAATTCTCCCATAAGACTTATTCTCCGATGATCAATGTATCTTATTATTATTCGTAAAAAGCTATCTTGTCTATGCTGTCTCAAAACGAGTATACTATTAATTTTCTTTAAGTTGTCTCAATCTTGAACATAAAATTTGATTAATTAAATAGAAATAGGCTAACTAGCTGGCTTAAAACTCATTTTTGCAAGAGACTCTTGAATGATTTTAATCTTATCAGCAAAGGATTTTGAAAGGGGTTGAATAGTTGGAATAACTTTCAATAAATGATCAGTCGTTATAGTCGTTATATCCGAATTCTGAGGGGTAGAATCCTTAAAAGTATCAATAAAAGCATTTTCAATAGTTTCCTTCACCACTGCTTCAATATCAGCACCACTAAATTGATCAGTTTGCTGTGCTAAAAGATTGAGATCAATATCTTTATGCCATTTACGTCTTTTAATGAGATGAATTTTAAAAATATTTTTCCGTTCCTCGTCCTTAGGGAAATTAACAGAAAATAACTCATCAAATCGGCCTTTTCTTAAAAATTCTGGGGGAAACTTAGAAATATCATTTGCCGTTGCTATGACAAAAACTGTATTTTCTTTATAGCTTTTACTTCCGACTTCCGACCTCATAATTCTGACTTCTGCTATAATGATTTTAACTATCTTCAAATAGCTTAATCTTATGACTTCCTATCAAACTCAGATAACCCTTGATAACTCTCAGCAAATCCTTCTCTCTAATTTACCCTTCAAAGAAGGAACAAAGCTGAACATTAATATTGAGGTTGTTGAAGAAGATATAGCTGGATCTTCTTCCGATTTTGAAACGCTTTTAGAAAATACTCAAGGAATATGGACAAAAGGAGATGGGTTAGAATATCAACAGAAAATTCGAGAGGAATGGTCATGAAAAAATTGATAGATTCTTGTATTCTGATTGACCATTTTAATGGAGTTTCAGCAGCAACCAGCTATCTTAGAAAACATAAAAATGATGCTTGTATTTCTATCATTACTAAAGCAGAAGTCTTGATTGGATTTGAGGATGAAACCACCTTTCATCAAGCTCAACAAGTTTTATCCTACTTTCACCTAATAGAATTAGATCAAACTATCATCGATTTAGTCATCCAACTTCGTCGTGAACAAATCAGGAAAAAGTTGAACAAACTCCCCCATCAAAAGAGCCTACAATGGAAATTACCCGATGCAATTCAAGCAGCGATTGCCCTTCATTATAACCTTAAATTAGTCACTCACAATACTAAAGATTTCGACTTAACTCAACATCCCTTTGTTGAAGTTCCCTATACAGTTTAACCTAGTTTTTAGGATAGTAAAGTATCGTTCTAACATTAACTCATTTTGTGTCATGACTTGATCCTCATTAACTTTCTTTAGTCTGTCTCATTTATCGAAGTTAAATGCGATCGCTGATCCAGCTTCGCCTAAATTTTATCTCAACTATAATAAAATTGTATTATTTAGCCGCTCCCCTGCATAACTTCCCCCCGATCCTACGATAAAAGATTGAATAGAGACTCATTTTAGGGTGAGGTGATCGCCATTAGCGGCACATAAATACTAAGCAATAATCCTTACTTTTGACAAAAAATCATGAGTACTATTGAGATTCACGAATTTAGTACAGGAGTTAAAGTACAATCTTCACAAGTTGGTACACAAGTTTTGTGGTGGGTGGAAGATTACACCGAAGAAGACTTTATGAATTGTACCTTAGAGCCGATTCCCGATGTGGTTTATCAAGCCATTGATGAGGAATTATTAAAAATTCCTTGCTTTCCTAAAAGTTTAAACCCTCAAAAATTTGTTATAATCGGTCGAGAAGTTAAAAATAAAAAAGAGGCTTGGTCAATCATTGCTGTTATTAGTAAAGGAAAGGATCTCAACAGAGAAGAAGTATTATTATATCGTTATTTTATAGCGCAAGGATTAGGAAAATTAACGGATTTATTAGCATGGTTTAATACTAACAACAGGCCAACTTTCAACCCTTTTGATCAAAAAGATATCGGACAACCCCATTTTTATGATGATTCTAAGACCCGTCATAATGATGCTTTAACACTGCCGCAATTTAAACCATTATTAGAAGAAAAAAATCCTTGTTTAGTGATTCCTCATGATCTAACCTGTACGGTTATTATGATCAATCAACTGGCAGAAAGAAGAAAAAAGAAAAACAAATTAACCGCATGGTCTTATCAGATTGAAGAAATTTATAAACCCCAAACCTTTCAAGTGATTTATCCTCTAAACTCTGATGCTGAAAATTATCTTAGGAAAAAAGTTTCTCAAAGGTTCAAACCTAAAATTTTTAATAATTTATTGGGTTTTCTTGGTGATTTTTATCAACTAATGACCCATACTATTAAAGTACCGCTCTTTCTTTTGGTGGGTATCTTTTTCGTTGGTGGAACTCTGATTTCTTTCCCTGCTTGTCTTGTTTTATTTGCGGGTTTTTCCTGGTCTATCTTATTTATTATTGGCATCTTAATCATGTTTTTGCTAGGCTTTTATTTGGGAGGTAGTTCCTAAATAAAAAGTAAGCGATATCGTCAACTTTATTCCCTTTCAAAACCAATTCAATTATTAAAAAATTAAAGACCATGTTAAGTTTATTGCAAACCCTCAAACAAAATTATCAAAAAGCCTTATTATTTGCCTTATATGGAGGAATTGGCTGTTTAATTATAGCTCTAATTTTAGGAGAATGGTTTCTTCATTTAACCGAACTTTCTCCCCTACCTCAAACCGATCAAAAAGCGGTTATTCTTTTAATCGATTCATCAGGTAGTATGGAAGGTGGCAAACTAGAAGAAGTCAAAACTGCGGCAATCAATTTTATTAACCGTCGCGACTTCTCAAAAGAACAGTTAGGGGTGATTAATTTCGGTGAAACGGTTAATATTATCACTTCTTTAAGCACTAATCAGGCACAATTAAATCAGGGAATTAACAGCTTACAAGCACTAGGCGGAACACCGATGGCAGCAGGAATTAAACAAGCGATCGCATCTTTATCTTCTACTGACAATAATCGTTATATTTTACTGTTTACGGATGGAATGCCTCAATCTCAATTTCAAGCTATTCTAGCAGCTAATAAAGCTAGAAATCAATCAATTTTAATGATTGTTGTCGCCACAGGAGATGCTGATATTCAATACTTAACCCGTTTAACAGGGGATCCTAATTTAGTTTTTTATGCGAACTCTGGCGAAATTGATCAAGGGTTTCGTCAAGCAGAATTAGCGATTAATAATCAGCAATTATTAGAATCAAAAACAACAGGTAATTATAGTTTAACTTATTCTTCGTTAAGAACAGGAGGATGGACAGCTATTATTACTCTAGGGTTATCTTTAACCTTAATTGTTGCTCAGAATCACTATTTACATCGTCGTCTTTTAACCATCAAAGAAACTTTCCTGATTTTAATAGGAAGCACTATTGCTGGTTTAATCGCAGGGGGGATCGGTTCTTCTCTATTTACCATTTTAACCAATCTTCCTAATTCTGAATTAATCGCTGGGGTCATTAATTGGGGAATTGCTGGGACAATTACTTTTGTAATTATCAATTCAATCAGACGTAATATTCCTTTAAAGGAAATCTTGATCCGAGGTTTTCTACTGGGAATTATTGCTGCTGTAGCCTTGATTTTTACCATCGATTATTTAGGGGATGCAGGAATCTTGATAGCTGGTTTTATTGTCGGTTGTGGAGTATATTATACTTTTTATTCAAAAGGGTTAGCTTGGTTTTTTGGCATTATTGTTCTCTTTTCAGGATCATGGTTATTATTACCATCTGTTAATTTTTCCTCAGCCTTAGAAATTGCCATTCGTTTGATTGCATGGACAATTTTAGGAGCCATTGTCGCTTTAGGTATTTCTTATTTTATTCCCAATTTACAAAGATTAAGAGCTTTTTTAGGCGGTAGCTTAGGGGGTAGTTTAGCGTCAATTGGATTTCTTCTCATGTCTTTAATATTAACTCAATTTATTCCCATAGAAACCAGTTTAGCAGATCGGTTAGGACGTTTAATTGGTGCATCTATTTTAGGGTTTTGTATCGGTTTGATGATCTTTTGGGAGGAGGAACGTCAATTACAAAAAAGTACATATTTATTAATTCGGTGGAATGACCAAGAAAGTCGTAAAATTCTTTTAGGAGAAATTCCTATTTGGTTAGGTTCTTCTCTCGATGCTCAAATTGCTTTAAGTAAGACTAAATATCCCGATAAATTTGCTAAAATTTTTAAAGCAGGAAATCAAGTATTTTTTGAGTTTCATTCTGATTATGCTCAAGCAAAAGGGATTAAAATTACTCAACAGGAATGGTCATCAAGTCAGTCTCGAACTTTTGACGGAATTACGCTGACAATTGTTGATGAAACCAGATAAATTTACTGCTGGTCAGTAGTCATAGATAAAATATCAAATAGCCACGATTTTTTAGAGAAATATAGACTCTTTCTTACTAATCTATAAATCCTTGCCTCGATGAAGTTTACCAGAAATTACTGTCTTATATGACTCCCAAAAATCAGTGTAAGCAACAACACATTACCCCGTCATACTAAATCCAGTTATTAAAAACTGATTATGTATTCCCCCTTTTGCCTGTCCTCATAAGTAGCCTATACTCAACGGATTTAGTATAAATTGTTGCATCGGGACTGACTCCTCTATAGCTTTTAAATAGAGATAAAAAGCCAAATAGAACAGACAAAAAGCCTGTTCTATCCCTGAGGAGAAAAAAACTTAAACCGTCAAGATATCCTTTTCTTTTGTCGCTAATAAATCCTCGATTTTGGCGATAAATTTATCGGTGGATTTCTGCACCTGATCCTGTAAATCCCTGGATTCATCCTCAGAAATCTCGTGACTTTTCTCCTGTTTACGGATAGCATCGATCGCATCCCGGCGAATATTGCGGATCGCCACCTTTCCCTCTTCGGCCAATTTCGCCACCGATTTGACCAATTCCTTGCGGCGATCGCTAGTGAGGGGAGGGATATTCAAACGAATGGTCTGACCGTCATTACTGGGGGTTAAACCCACGTCCGAGAGAGAAATCGCCTTTTCGATCGCCCCCATACTGGTACGATCGAAGGGTTGAATAGCGATCGTGGTTGCGTCGGGAGTGCTAATGGTTGCCAGGGACTTGAGGGGAGTTTCCATGCCATAATACTCCACCATGATCCGATCTAAAAGAGAAGCATTTGCCCGGCCAGTACGAATCGTATTAAAACCTCTCTGGGTTGATTCGACGGTTTTCTGCATATGGTCTTGAACTTCAGCTAACTTCACAGAATCCTCCTACCAATGTTCCAACGGGTTCACCTTTGACAGCGCGAACAATATTACCTGTCACCGACAGATCGAAAACGACTATCGGGATATTATTTTCCTTGCACAGAGCGATCGCAGTTCCGTCCATCACCCGCAGATCATGGGTCAGTACATGACCGTAGGTGAGACTTTGAAAGCGTCGCGCGTTAGGGTTGTGGGAGGGATCGGAATCATAAACTCCATCCACTTTCGTCGCTTTAAACACCACTTCCGCATCGATTTCGGCAGCGCGCAGGGCCGCCGTGGTATCGGTGGTAAAGAAAGGATTACCCGATCCCGCACCGAAAACCACCACCCGACCTTTTTCCAGATGACGGATTGCTCGCCGGCGGATGTAGGGTTCAGCTAATTCCTGCATAGCGATCGCCGTTAATACCCTAGTCGGCACTTGCGCTCGTTCTAGGGCATCCTGCAAGGTCATAGCGTTCATGACTGTTGCTATCATACCAATATAATCGGCCGTGGCCCGATCCATGCCGGCCGAGGCGGCTTTCACCCCGCGAAAAATATTGCCCCCACCGACCACGATCGCCAATTGGATGCCTTGAGCAACCACTTCGGAGATTTCCTGGGCGATAGCGGAAACCACCATCGGGTCGATCCCATAGCCGAGATTGCCCATCAGGGCCTCCCCACTCAGTTTTAATAATACCCGCTTGTACGCCATGCCCTTACTACCACTCGCTAAAACAAGATCTAGATAATTTTTGTCTCCCCATAAGATAGCAGGTTTTGGCCTTGATTTAAGCTGACCAGTTTACTCTCCCCAGGGGCCGACAAGTTAAGATTAATAAATCTTTTCCTTGGGAAATTAGTATTTAGTGATACCTTTGTTATCAAGGGAAGCTTAGTTTGATTGAGAATTAATAACCGTGGTCAGCGATCGATTACTATTGGTCAACAAAAGCAATCAAGGGGCCGCTAACATCGATACCTTTGATTGGGTGTATGGGTTTCAGGATGGAACCCTTCTGATGGGCAAGGTTTGCGGTTACTTAGATCCCGATAGTAATCGTCTTCTCGATCCCGAAAACTGCAGCGCTATCTACCAGAATGCCCAGGGACAAGTCCTTAGTCGTTGGCAAGCTGGAGATTTTATCGCTTTTGAACTAACCACCACCGGGGAAGATCTCCTGATCGTGGCTTCTAATGACAATTGTGTCGGTAATAGTCTCTGTTTGGTTTCGGGCATTAGTCGCAGCTGCGCCCAAGTTACCGATGAAGGAAAATCCCTCGTCCTGGAGGTTTTTCAATACCCTGCTTGGTCTTTGCAGGGCGATAATACCACTTCTAAGCCGGCTTTCAGTTGGAATTGTTCCCTATCTCCCTTTTTCCCCTTTGTTTCCCTGCGTTTTAATCTTCAGTCCACCAGCAGCAAAAAATTCTATCGCTGGACGGTTTCCCCCTATTTTCCCTTTTGTCCCCTCTTAGAAGTGGGAGAATCCCTTGCCTAATTGGCTTTTTCACTACGATAGTTCTAGAAGATTTCAACACATCGGGAATGGTTAAAACCGTAAGCTATCCCCTGCTATATCAGACTTAGGATGGCGTTCTTCCAGAGATATGCTATCGGCGAAATCCGCTTAATATGGTCGGTATTCTCGCTTAATTTCTCAATGGCAACCAACAAAGCCAAAAGTCTGACCGTTGCTGTGGACATAGGGTCCAAAAAGCCTTAAATGTCCCTAGAGATGTTAGAGCAGTTATCTTAATGGTGAGCTACGAAGTTTTCCTTTTGGGGAGTCAGGAGTCAGCTTTTATTTATTCTCCCTGCTCCTGGCCTCCTCGTCCCCCACTTCCTAATAGACATCTCCAAAAATTATAACCCAGTCACAGCTTGCTTTTAGTCTGCATACTAATTAAGTAGTTCGATGGCTAGAATGTATGTCTATCGTTGCTAATTCAATTTCACTGAAAAAATATGAGGCAATTAAAATAATTTTTATTAGGGTAGATTCCTTGACTAGAAAGACTTTTGGTCTTGAGACAATATTAGGTCGAGGTCTAATTGACATCTCCAAAAATTATAACCCAGTCACAGCTTGCTTTTAGTCTGCATACTAATTAAGTAGTTCGATGGCTGGAATGTATGTCTATCGTTGCTAATTCAATTTCACTGAAAAAATATGAGGCAATTAAAATAATTTTTATTAGGGTAGATTCCTTGACTAGAAAGACTTTTGGTCTTGAGATAATATTAGGTCGAGGTCTAATTCATAATTCATAATTCATAATTCATAATTCATAATTCATAATTCATAATTCATAATTCATAATTCATAATTCATAATTCATAATTCATAATTCATAATTCATAATTCATATCATAATTCATAATTCCTTCTAAAAATGCCTTCGCCAGAATCCGCTCCGTTATTATCACAACTGCAAAAAAAAGTCAATAGTTTAGATGTACCATTTTACGCGCCAGGGCATAAGCAGGGGGAAGGAATCGGGGAAGATTTAAGTAATTTACTGGGAAAAAGCGTCTTTAAAGCCGATTTACCCGAATTACCCGACCTCGATAATTTGTTTGCCCCGACGGGAGTGATTAAAGAAGCGCAAATTTTAGCAGCCGAGACATTTGGGGCAGATAAAAGCTGGTTTTTGGTCAATGGCTCCAGTTGTGGCATTATTGCGGCGATTTTAGCCACTTGCGGCGAGGGAGATAAAATTATTCTGGCGAGAAATATTCATAAATCGGCAATTTCTGGCTTAATTCTCTCCGGGGCGCAGCCTATCTTTATCAATCCCGAATATAATCCCACTATCGATCTAAATTTAAATATAACCCCCCAATCCCTCGAAAATGCCCTGAAACTCCATCCCGATGCCAAAGCGGTGATGGTAGTCTCTCCCACCTATCAAGGGGTTTGCTGTGACTTAGAAACTATCGCCCAGATTACCGATCACTATTCTATCCCGCTGCTCGTCGATGAGGCTCACGGGGCGCATTTTGCCTTTCATCCCGATTTACCCCCGGCTGCCCTGTCTCTCGGTGCTGATATGGCTATTCAGTCCACCCATAAGGTTTTAGGGGCCTTAACTCAAGCATCGATGTTACACTTAAAAAGCGATCGCATTAGTTCCGAAAAAGTCGATCGAGCCTTACAATTAGTTCAAACCACTAGCCCTAGTTATTTGCTTCTCGCCTCCCTTGATAGTGCTAGAAAGCAAATGGCGACGCAAGGCCTAGATTTACTGACCAAAACCCTCGATTTAGCCGCTACTGCCCGAAAAGAACTCGATAAAATCCCTAATATCTCTGTTTTAGACTTTCCCCATTCTATCCCGGGTTGTCACTGGTTTGATCGCACTCGTTTAACGGTAATTGTCAAAGATTTTGGCTTAACTGGTTACGAAATAGACGATATTTTGCGAGAAAAATACGCTGTCACGGCGGAATTACCGACTTTAAGCCAACTTACTTTTATTATCTCCATCGGCAATCATCGCGAACACATTAATCGCCTAATTACTGCTTTTCAATGCCTTCAATCCCCTTCCTCTACCAGTTTACCCCCCACTCCTCCTCCAGTCACGGGAAATTCGGCTATTTCTCCTAGAAAGGCTTTTTTTGCCCCTACAGAGATAGTATCCCGGAAAAATGCCCTCGATCGTCTTAGTGCTGATGTTATCTGTCCCTATCCCCCCGGTATTCCCGTTTTGATGCCGGGAGAGTTAATTTCTCAGGAAATCCTCGACTATCTGCAAACTATTTTAGACCTCGGTGGCACGATTACCGGCGGTAGTGATGATAATTTGGCAACTTTTAGGGTTTTAAAATAATCGCAAAATTATCTGATATATTAACCGGAAAAAGGCGGTAATAGCAATGGCCCCGATGGCAGCCATCACGGCAATGATAGCAATTTCAGGAAAATTTAGGCTTCCTTGCAGTCGCGAAAGAAAGAAGAGGAGGGTGAGGGTAATTGCTGCGATAATTGGTAGATCTTTTCCTTCAATCACTTTTTTAAATAATGCCAAAACTAAGCCACCTAAGATCATAAAGGCGATGACAATTCCTACCGAGGGGACTAAACTATTTAAGGCAATTACTAATAATGTCCCCTCAAATCCTGTAAAGGCAGCATTAGCGAAAGTTTCCCCAAGAGAAAAGCGGGAAGTTTTTCTAATCACTGGAGAAGCTGGAGGGGATTGAGGAATTGGAGAAGCTGGAGGGGATGGAGGAGATGGGGGAGGTGTATTTAAAGCGGTTAAAACTTCTCCACAGGATTGAAATCTATCCAGGGGATTTGCTAGTAACATTTTATTGAATACTCGGGCTAAATCTGCACTGATGTTAGGGGCATAATTTTGCCAATTCCAGACCTGTTTTTGGGGATCGTATAGCTCGTCAGGATCGCGATTAGTTAAGAGCATAACACAGGTAGCTGCTAGGGCATATAAATCCGTGGCTGCCGATACCTGATTGCCTAATTGTTGTTCGGGAGGAGCAAATCCGGCTGAATAAATTGTTGTGGATTTCTCTTGTGTATTACTAGGGTTATTGGTAGCCTGTTTTACTGCCCCAAAATCGAGTAAATAGAGGCGGCCATTTTGGGAGCGCATGATGTTAGATGGTTTTATATCCCGGTGAATGGAACCATTTTCATGAATAAATTTGAGGATAAGAAGTAATTCTTTGAGAATGTTTTTGACTTCACTTTCTTGAAAGGGTTTTTGTTGCTGTTGGAGAATTTCTTCTAAGTTTTTACCGTCGATATATTCCTGGGCCAGATAGAAAAATTGCTCTTCTTTTCCCGTTAATTGATTCTTGACTGTTAAAGGGAAAAAAGCATAGAGATCGGGGATTTGGGGATGTTCTCGTCCTAAATCTTCTAAAACGTGCGCTTCTTGAAAAAATAAATTTTTCGCTTTTTCTAAAGCTTGCGGACTTAAATTACCGGAAGGTTGAAATTGTTTGAGTACACATTTAGCTTTTTTGGGACTATAACGATCTACTGCTAAAAATGCCGCCCCAAATCCTCCTTGTCCCAATAGACGTTCTGGCAAATAACGTCCCCCTAAAATTAATGGCATCCCGCAAGTAGTACAATATTTCTGCTCGATCGAGGTTAAGCGATTGCTATCGTCTAGGTCTGGGCATTGATTACGCGGTCTCGGACAGTGGGGACGCGTACAAATAACTTCCATAGTCACCGTTTCCCGTGGTACTGCTCTTAGTTTAGCTACTACCGGCAATTCGGGTTAAAATTTTTATTCTTAAGAAAGAGTTAAAAAGAGCGTTCGTAGGCCGACACGGATTGCCATTATACTACAAGGTTAGCAGAAATTTTGGAGTTTGTCAAGTCTTTGGCTGAAAAAAATTCAGCCAGATCTAGCGGTTATCTTCATGGTGGAGTGGGAAGTCTCGGCGCTTTTCTTTAGTTGAATGAGCGTGCCAGACGATTAACCCCGGTGTGTAATAACTGTTCCAAGCTTTGGCGATCGCTGATGGCTTGAAGATTGATCACAAAACAGGTTAAACCCAGTCCAAAGAGGATAAAAGTGGGGGCCATAACCACACCAATCATCAACCAGGTGGCGACGTGGAGAAACATGGTGATAGCGAACAACAAAGCTAGGGAAGCAATGGGGAAGATTTGACGGGTAGGACGACCGAAATAGAGAAAAAGAACTGTTAAAACGGTGGTTACTAAGTTAGCGGGTACTAAAAAGGCACAAATCGAGACGCAATAGTTGCGGGAAAATTCAGCGAGGGTATTAAAATCTATCATTAATATTACTTTACAATTGCCTGAGTCTTAGTACTCTCGATTGTAGCGGAAAATTTACATGATCGGCATGAAGGTGACTAAAGGCTGTGGTGCAATAGATTTTCGAGAGGGAGCTAAAACGAGGATCGGGGTATAGGTCATCCAGCTATAATGAAATCTGGGAAAATGACACCGCCGCATCCCGAAAACTCTCACCCCTTGCTAGGTATAATCGATCGCAGGAAGAATTTTATGAGTAAATTTGTCTTTGTCACTGGGGGAGTCGTCTCCAGTATTGGGAAAGGGATTGTCGCTGCTAGTTTGGGAAGATTGTTAAAAAGTCGGGATTATTCCGTCTCAATTCTGAAATTAGACCCCTATATCAACGTGGATCCGGGTACGATGAGTCCTTTTCAACACGGAGAGGTATTTGTCACCGATGATGGGGCCGAAACCGACCTCGACCTTGGCCACTACGAACGTTTTACCGATACGGAACTCTCCCGTCTCAATAGCGTGACTACTGGCTCGATTTATCAAGCGGTATTGAATAAAGAGCGCCGTGGTGCTTATATGGGGGGAACCGTGCAGGTAATTCCCCATGTTACCAACGAAATCAAGGAAAGGATTCTCCGGGTGGCCAAAGATACCAACCCCGATATTGTCATTACAGAAATTGGTGGTACGGTGGGAGATATCGAATCTTTGCCTTTTTTAGAAGCAATTAGGCAATTTAGGAAGGATGTAGGTCGAAATAACGTGGTTTATATGCACGTTACCCTAATTCCTTGGATTCCGGCCGCCAAGGAGATGAAAACGAAACCGACGCAACACTCGGTCAAGGAATTAAGATCGATCGGTATTCAACCGGATGTGTTAGTCTGTCGTTGTCATCTACCCCTACAACCGGGGTTAAAAGAAAAACTCTCAGCTTTCTGTGATGTGCCGGTGGAATCGGTGATTACTGCTCAGGATGCCAGCAGTATCTACGAAGTTCCCCTCAATCTGGAAAAAGAGGGATTAGCGCAACAAACCCTAGAATTATTAAACCTGGGTTCCCGATACCCCCATCTGGAGGAGTGGGAAAATCTCATCCGACAGATGCAATCCCCCGGTCAAAAATTAGAGATAGCTATCGTCGGTAAATATGTGCAGTTGGGGGATGCTTATCTCTCGGTGGTGGAGGCCCTTAAACACGCTGCCATTGCCCTTAATAGCGAGATAGAATTGCGTTGGGTAAGTGCCGAAGATGTGGATAACGATTCGGCCGAAGCTCATTTAAGCGGTGTTGACGGTATTGTGGTACCAGGTGGTTTTGGTATTAGGGGTGTGGATGGCAAAATTAAGGCGATCGAGTATGCTAGGGTCAATAATATTCCTTTCTTGGGTCTCTGTTTAGGGATGCAGTGTTCGATTATCGAATGGGGTCGCAATGTGGCCCGATTGGAAAGGGCCAATAGTTCCGAATTTGAAGAGGATACACCCAATCCAGTGATTAATTTACTGCCAGAACAGGCAGATGTGGTGGATTTAGGGGGAACAATGCGCTTAGGTCTCTATCCCTGTCGTTTAAATCCGGATAGTCTGGCTTTCTCTCTCTACGGTCAGGAGGTTATCTATGAGCGCCATCGTCACCGTTACGAGTTCAATAATGCCTATCGTAGTCTCTTTTTTGAGACTGGTTATCTGGTGAGTGGCACTTCTCCTGATGGTCGTTTGGTGGAAATTATCGAACTACCAAAACATCCTTTCTTTATTGCTACCCAATTTCACCCCGAATTTCGCTCTCGTCCCAATAAAGCTCATCCTCTCTTTTCTGGTTTCATGAAAGCGGCCCTTAAGGGTAGAGAGGAAAAGTTTTCCCTGAGTAGTCAGCATTCGACTATTAGTTAGGGTTTGCTGGGTTCTATTGGCTCAAAATCTGTTTTTTTGGGGGGAAACCCCCGAAAATTTCTCATCTTAACCCCAGTTTGGCCTAGGGTTTTCCGAATTGACGTTGATAAACTACTTCTTCCTTGCCAGATTCCAGTTTAATATCGGAGCGAGGATAGGCCACACATAACAAAGCATAGCCTTCTTTTTGCAGGTCGGGGGATAATCCCATGCCCTCACCTTGTTCGACGCTACCCTGGGAAAGTTGAGCGGCGCAGGTAGTACATACGCCCGCATTGCAAGAACTGGGTAAGTCAATCCCCGCATCGTAGGCCGCCTGTAGTATAGTTTGATCTTTCCTAACTTCGATCGTTTGTATTTTTCCTAAATGAGAAATTTCTACTTTGTAGGTTGTGGTCATAGCTAATGAATGATGCTTTGAACTTCACCTATTTTATCATTCTAGATACCCCCCCCAAAAAATCGATCACTCCGAATAATTCCATCGTGGTCCTTTTTGACCACCGGCTCGCCACCCTTTGCCATAAAGTCATTGATTGTCCTTAGAACTGAACTTCCCCCCATACATATATACTATAATAGCCGAAAACCCTTATCCATCAATGGATGTAACCCCTTAACTTTTCTTAATGTACCCATGTAATTTGTAACATTTCTTAA
>NZ_JAJTDH010000120.1:0-7918 GCF_021300285.1 Microcystis sp. 49638_E5
AAAAATCCCTAAATTTTCCCCCCAATCACTCCAATGGTAGGCACTTTTTCAGGGAAAAAAAGTCTAAAAGCCTTATCCAACAAGGTTTTTAGATTTATTCAGCAAACCCTAATTCAAGTGGACTCGTTGAGCCAGAAATTCTCAGCAGTGATGCTAGAAGAATCCACGTCCGTTTACGGCGTGGGGTATGTCAAAAGCCAATCTTTTAGTATAAAGGTGGCGCGACAATCATCCTCATTGTAACGCAAAATAGCCGCCAATAAAGTCCGATCTCCTGTTTTTAACCACTGGTCATACCACCAAACGCATTGATCCCCGCTTACTCCTCGATCGCGCCATTGGAAGCCAATCCAGTTAGCGAGGGATTTTAAAGAATAACTTTCCACGGGAAAAGTTACGGAATTAACTACATAATAGTGCAGATCAAAACAGCGAGAAACTAACTGATTAATCAAAGAAGAAGGAGTTTTATAAAGATAACCCAATCGCTTAATTGTTTCCACTTCGTACTCAGAAAAGTGAAAAATGGGTGCTTGATAATCCTGCATGACTAAGGTTAAAAATTCCTGCCAAATCCTGCCTTCATCTTCTGGCTTTTCTGCCAAAAAGGGATAAAATTGCTGGGTATTAACTCGATAATCAACGCGTAAAATCCCCAAAAGATAATCTAAATTCTGTTCTGGTTCCGCTTCGATGTCAAAATAAAATTCAATCTCGGCCCTCGGTAGGGGAGACAAATAAGCAGTTTTCCCGTTACTTTTGCGAAAGGCCCGATTTTCAATAATTGCTTGGGCCTGTAATTGTAACTGATTAGCCACCTCTAACCCCATACCCTCCCCCATACGGGTAGGACAGGTAAGCGCCAGGGATTCCATGGTGGAAACCCCCAAAGACTGTAAAAATTGGTAACGACTGGGAGTCACCCCCGGAACTAAAGAAAGATGTTGACTCGCTTGAGCGATACCATAACAGTGACTATACCAATGACATAAACTGCAACGCTGACGCGAGATAAAAACTTCTGGTTCTTGGCGATTAATCACCATTTCGCCGAACTTTTTGATTATTTCCTCTAGTTTAGTTAACCAGAGATTCAATTCCACCCGATAGCGATTATGACGACGTAGGACAATTTCGGCATAACCAGGAAAAACTCCCTGCATACTGGCTAATAAATAGGCGTAAAAAGTAGCCAGCAGCTTATATTCAGGCTTAGGACGGCGACCGAGTTGAATATTGAGGGGATAATAAATCCAATCGCCAAATTTCGACTTTCCTGCCTGTTTAATTAATAAATGGGGGGAACCGGTTAAAGAGACGGGATAGCCGGATTGTAACAGGACTCCGTGATAAATACAGGATACCCCCTGACGCATCAAAGCTTCCGTTTCCCTAGCGGCGGCTAAAATATCGCTGGTGGGAGTAGTCAGGGAATAATAATCGGGATAGGAGTCTTGTAGGACTTTTTTAACGTGACTTTGACTCTCTTGGCGCAATTTAAGCAAAAAATCTCGCTCAGGGTCTTTTTCTTGGCTATTGCCGTAGAGATTTAAAAACCCACGGCGTTGACAACGTTGGTAGTCTAGAAGTAGATCATCGGTCAGTAGCATTCTATACAAGGAGAAAAGTTAAGCTTTCCTGGACCTGTGAGGTAAAGTAAAAAATAATAAACTTAAAAAAAGAAAACATTCCCAAGTGTGTTTCCTCTACTCTAATACTATTGTGACAATTGCGACTGAATCCGTCGATAGAATTCAGCCGTCGGTCGTTGGGAGTCAGGAAATGGGGAAATGGGGAATTCAACTAAAACCCTAAAACCCCAAAACCCAACACCTTCTAACTGATAACTGATAACTGACCCCCCAATCTCCTCGCTTATGCAGAATTTAGACGAAAATAGCCTCGATTTCGCCGTTAGTAAACCGGATTTAGCCGAACAAAGACAGGAATTTCGGGGACTTAGCAATAAAGTTTATTTTAATTTCGGTGGTCAGGGAACCTTGCCCAAGGCGGGATTAGAAGCGATTATCGATGCCCATAATTTTCTCCAACAAAAGGGGCCTTTTTCAGGACGGGTAAACGATTGGATTACCAAAAAAACGGAACTTCTCAGGCAAGAAATGGCTCAGGAGTTGGGAATTAGCCCCAGCACTCTCTCTATCACCGAGGATGTCACTGTAGGCTGTAATATCGCCCTCTGGGGGGTTGATTGGCAAGCGGGGGAACATATTTTACTAACCGATTGTGAACACCCCGGAATTATCGCCACGGTTCGGGAAATTGCCCGTCGTTATCATCTGGAAATCTCCACTTGTCCTATTCGGGAAACTTTAAACGGCGGCAACCCGATAGAAGTGATTTCCGCTCATTTACGTCCCAAAACTAGGGTTTTGGTGGTCAGTCATGTTCTCTGGAATACTGGACAGGTTTTACCCCTCAAGGAAATCTCGCAACTTTGTCATGATAATTCTGTCACCGAAAAACCCGTTTTAGTGGTGGTGGATGCTGCCCAATCCGTGGGTTGTTTGCCCTTGGATTTAAGCGCCACTGCCGCCGATTGTTATGCTTTTACAGGTCATAAATGGTGGTGTGGACCGGCCGGTGTGGGAGGATTGTATATTCGTCCCGAAATTTTCCCTAGTTTACAGCCCACTTTTATCGGTTGGCGAGGTATTGAAACAGATAAGCAAGGACAGCCTATCGGTTGGAAACCCGATGCTAGACGCTTTGAAGTGGCCACTTCTGCCTATCCTCAATTTGAGGGTTTAAGGGCAACTATTGCGGTACATAACGCCTGGGGTGATGGGGGACAAAGATACGAAAAAATCTGTCAATTAGCAGCCTATCTCTGGGGAGAATTAAACACAATTAAAGGGGTGAAATGTTTAAAAAATTCTCCGCCAGAATCTGGTTTAGTTTCCTTTCAAATTGACTCGACCATCAGCCCACAAAATTTAGTGCAACAGCTAGAAAAACAAGGGTTTTTACTGCGAACTCTCCTCGACCCCCTCTGTGTGCGTGCCTGTGTTCATTATTTCACTTTGCCATCAGAAATCGAGCAGTTAGTAGCAGCTATCAAAAAGTTAGTTTAAACCGCGTCGGGGATATTTTTATCCCTCGGCCATTAAGCGTAATAATTCGTCGGTAGATAACTTGCCGCTGGCGTCGGTCCCCTCCAATAAACTATCGGCGAGATCGCGTTTATGGTGGTGCAGATCGACAATTTTTTCCTCGATCGTATCCTTGGCCACTAAGCGATAAATCGTCACCGGACGTTTTTGGCCGATGCGGTGGGCGCGATCGGAGGCCTGATCCTCCACTGCGGGATTCCACCAGGGATCAAGATGGATAACATAATCGGCCGCGGTGAGATTTAATCCTGTCCCCCCGGCCTTTAAACTAATTAAAAATACGTCCCCTTCCCCCGCTTGAAAAGCTTTCACCTGTTTCTGCCGATCGCTGGCTGGGGTACTACCATCGAGGTATTGATATTTTATCTGCCTTTGATCGAGATAACTGCGGATAATGGCTAAATGATCAACAAATTGACTAAACACCAAGGCTTTATGCTGATTATCTAATAACTCATCCAGAATTTCCCCGAAACGGGACAATTTCGAGCCGGCTAAATCCAAATCTGGAGCCACTAACTGCGGATGACAGCAGGCCCGGCGTAATTTCATGATCTCTGCCAGTACCTGGAGATGTTTCGCTCCGGCGGTACTGTCACTCTCGCTTAATTTCTCCAAAGCACGCCGCCGTAAGGCCTCGTAAAACGCCTTCTCCTCGACGCTTAACTCGATCGGGACTAAAATCTCGGTACGCGGCGGTAATTCCGCCAGAACTTGGTTTTTTGTGCGCCGGAGAAGGAAAGGCCGCACCAGTTTTTTTAACTGTTCGCGAGCGGTTTTATCGCCGTATTTTTCGATCGGGGTGGCGAAACGGCGATCAAAACTTTCCAAGGATCCCAACAATCCGGGGTTAATAAAACGGAAAAGATTCCATAATTCCCCTAAATGATTCTCGATCGGTGTTCCCGTGGTGATTAATTTAAAATCCCCCCGCAGATTCATGGCTGCTTTCGATCGCTTGGTGGAGAAATTCTTAATCGCTTGGGCCTCATCGAGAACGATTGTCCGCCATTCTACCCCAGCCAACATGGTGGCCACTTCTTCCTGCTGTAATAACCCATAGCTACAGACCAACAGATCGAAGGGTTGCAGTCGATCGAGTAGTGCTTGCCGATCGCCTGTTCCCAATTGGATGATATTTAAGGTGGGTGCGAACCTTTCCGCCTCACTAATCCAGTTCAAACAGACTGAAGTAGGAGCGATCGCTAAAGTCGGCCCCTCCGAGGCGCGGGTAAGGATTACTGCCAGGGCCTGTAAAGTCTTCCCTAATCCCATATCATCGGCCAAACAGGCCCCGGCCCCCCACTGGGCCAGCCTAGCTAACCAGCGAAAGCCTTCCAGTTGATAGTCGCGCAATTCTGCCTGTAGAGTTGAGGGGACTTCCGGGGTAAAATCCTGACTCTCCTGAAAGCGTTGTAAATTGTCGCGCCAACGTTTATCGGCCTTGAGTTGTCCCACTTCCTCAGTCAGTTCGGAGAGAATCGGGGCAGCGAAGGGATGAAACCGCAAACCGTCGCCGGACTTTTCCGAGAAAGCACGCATTTCCTGTAACCGTTCCCGAAATG
The DNA here is from genome assembly GCF_021300285.1 of Microcystis sp. 49638_E5. Taxonomy (NCBI): domain Bacteria; kingdom Bacillati; phylum Cyanobacteriota; class Cyanophyceae; order Chroococcales; family Microcystaceae; genus Microcystis; species Microcystis sp. 49638_E5. The sequence continues at coordinate 4,697 of NZ_JAJTDH010000120.1, forward strand.
CCTCGGTTAGGGCGAGAAATTGACCATCTCCGAGGGGAATAAACCGCCCCGGCGATCCCTCTAGCAGTTTCATCAACTCCTGCATACTCAGGACTGATTTCTCCTCTAGGTGCAGTTCCCCACTGACCGCAAACCAATCCCGTTGACTGTGGATATTTAGGTGTAGGTCTTGTAATCGAAGCTGACGCGTCACCCGCCATTTTTCCCCTTCCGGCCATTCCACGAGGACGCTATCGTTTAATTCCCGCAATTCTAGCAGTAGATCTAGACAATCCTCCGGATTTTCTAGCCGCCATTCCCCATTTTCCTCCTCAAAACTGATCAGGATCGGACAAGAATCGATCGCTGTTTGGGCCAGTTTTTTCTCTAGGGCCAGATCCCTAGTTGTTTGCAGCCGTTCCCCCTCAATCTCGGCGATTACTGTTTCTCCCCCTTTTCCAGGCTGGAAATAGGGACCGGCTGCCCCAAAAGGACGACTGAGAACCGCCACTTTTAGACCCTCCCCAGCCGGTAAGAGATGAATCCGGGGTTGACTATCGGCTGCCACTGACCGGGCTGCTTTTCCTCCGCCGATATCGGAATGTACTGTCACTATCCCGGACAGGGAATTGATCGCGGCCAGGACTTTTTCCCGGCCCTTGTCGGGGACTTCTAAGCGGTTGCTTTTGCCGATAATGTCGGCGATGCTTCGGTGTTCTGGCTTGACTTCGATTACCTTAATGCGAGTGGGGGTTTCTTTCCAAATCAGCACTTCTTGGTGATCGCTGAGATCGGGCAGTAAAGAGAGGATTAATTTACCCGATTTTTCCTTACTTACTCGCAATTCCGGTTCCCCGGCGACGATTTCTGCCCGCGTTCTGGGGGAATCTTCCCAAAACACCAGGGGATGACCGATCAGTTCGATAATAGCCCGGCGCTCAAAGTGATACTCGTTCTGGCCATAGTAACTGGATTCCACGAAGATATGGGCGCAAATTTTCAGATCCTGCGGGGTTAAATAGTCAATTTCCCCGGTTTTTCGCAGACGTTTAAGGGAGACGGGACGGCCACGACTCCAATTACCCCGCGCGTCGAGTTTCTGTTCTTTTGGTTGCAGGAAATAATCCTCGGAATGGATAGAGAGAAACCAAGCAAGGCGGAAGACGGGGTTAGATTTACCCGGGGTTGGTGTTGGCGCGCACAGATTAGTCAAGGCATTCAGGCACAGTTGCCAAGCTTCTTGGGGTTCGATCGCATCCACCAGGGGGGAAGAGAGATGCCATTTTATAACCACCTCCGCTTCCGGCGCTCGATCGAGTCGGGACAGTAGGGCCCCGGTTTCCAGGGCTAACCAATGGTAGCCAGCCGCCTTGGCATCTTTGTAGAGAGGCAAGAGTAGGCGGGGCAGATGTTTTTTAGCGATGTCGCTACTCATCCAGTAGAGACAGATACTATAGAGAAGAGTCTCTAGACCCTGGCCCATTTGGTAGGGATTGATCGCCGCGTCGATGATTGCGTCTTTGGCCTGTATATCTCCCTGACGGGCAACGATGATTTTTTCCAGACGGGCATAGATAGGACTGAAAGGATGATCGTTTTGACGCGTCACCCAACTGGTATAGCTGGCGGCTTCCGCGAGACGTTCGGGGGTTCCTTCTTTGAGGAGGGCAAAAATAAAGGAGAAGCCGCTAATTGAAGAAAAATAGATTTTTTGTTTTCCTTTGGCTTTTTTTAGGGCTTTAAGGGCGAGGGTATATTCTTGGATCGCTTTGCTGTTTTTCCCCTCTAGAAAGGCAATCCAACCCCGGATCGCCCCGATTGCTGCTGCTTGGCTTTCCGGGAAGGGGCGATCGAGATACCGACGCACTTTATCGCTTTGTCCTCGGATGATTGCCTGTTCGAGCCACAAATGGGCTTCGGAAACACTGGTCTGGTCTTGACAGAGTTCTTCTAGGAGGGAAAAAGCTCCATCGGCGCGAGTTATTTTTTCAAAAGCCTTGACAAGAATGCTATTTAGTGCTAACGCCTGAAATTTGGTCGGTTGCGTCCGTAACCAATCCCCATCGAAGGGGTTATCGTAGATGAGAACCAGAAGGTCTTCTAGGCTAGTTTTTGGGGAAGAATAGCTGGTTTTCTGATAATCGGCGATTTGTTGTTCGACCGAGTTGAAATCCTGACAATAGATGGCCAGACGGATTTCTCGGATTAATTGCTCTTTTCCCTGAAAAACTAGGCTTTCATCCCAACGAGTTCGGGGTTGCGGCAGTTTGTCCTTGATGATCTCGGCAAAACGCTTGAATTCCCCCTTGCTAACGCTATCACGGCTGGCAATCTCGACGAGGAGGGGATGACAGCGCAGCCCATAGCCTTTGTCCTGGATGATTACTTCCGCTTCTAGGAGGCGATCTAAATGGGATTTCAGGGTTTGGCCGTTAAATCGCCGGTTGTTCTCGTCGCGGTAATGGGCTTGATTTAAACAGTCTAGAAAAGTGCTGCGGGCGATCGGTTCATAGATTAGGGAAAAAAGACGGACAATCACCTGATCGAGTGCCGATAATTGTTGGTAGCGTTCGATGATTTGGCGGCGGATTTGCTCGATATCTTTCATATTCGGTTATATTCGTTTATACTCCTGATGGTTTTGCTGGGACTTGATCGCAATTTATAGACGGGTTTCCAAAAAAGGTTCGATATCGATGGGGAACCAATCCCCGTCTAATACCTGTTCGAGGGTGAATATAGACTCTAGGGGAATCGCATTTTTATCGACGATTCTGGCGTTAATCAGGGATTTTCTAGCGGTTAAATAGGCTTTCTCCCAAGAATCGCGGGCATGGTTGACGAGGGTGGCACTATCTATTTTTTGTTCTAATTGCGATCGGAAAGCCGCGATCTCCACTATCCAGTGACGGGCATTCCGTTCTTTTTCCGATTCCCAATAGGATAGTTTTAGCAAGTGTTCGATTAAAACAGTTAATAAACTCGTTATTGCCTGTCTCTCGCTTTTTCCCATGCACTCCACCTCTTCGATCAGGTTTTCCCAGTCCACCAGGTCAAACTCTTTTCTCTTTAACAGTTCGGCGGTTTTTTCTGTCCAGAGAACAAAATCTTCCTCGTAGAGAGCGGTCATCATCGAAAATTTGGGTCTGAAACCCCGCCGTTTTACGGCGGCTTTGCTGTTAAATATTAGCACATTTACGAAATATATGCTAAAATGTGAGGTATGGAAAAAGCCTATTCTTA
>NZ_JAJTDH010000039.1:0-36389 GCF_021300285.1 Microcystis sp. 49638_E5
GAGAAAAAACAAATTTATCAAGATATATTTCGCACTCCCGATTATTTTTGGTTTGACCCAGAAAGCCTAGAATTTGAAGGATTTACTCTAATTAGCGGTCAATATCAACCGATTGCACCCAATGCTCAGGGACGGCTCTGGAGTCAACAATTAGGCTTATATTTGGGTTTATCTGCCAATAAATTGCGCTATTTTACCCCCGAAGGGGAATTAGTACCCACTCCCGCAGAAGCGGCACAACAGGCAGAAACCCAAGTTGAACAGGAAAGGCAGAAATCCGCAAAATTAGCGGCTAAACTGCGGGAATTGGGCATAAATCCCGATGAAAATCTCTAATCTCCCCCTTTCAACCCTTGCACTTAATTAGATAACCACATCGTTGCTCACCTTGATTGATCCAGTGAGTCCGTTCGATCGTACAATCGGGAAGCAGCATGGCAAACATTTCTAATTCATGGCCACAGATACTGGGATAGGAACCGGCGACCTCAGCAATAGCGCAATGATGCTCGGCCAGGATATAACTATTTTCTGCTTCCAGTGCCACTAATTCTGCCATATAACCCTCCTCTTGGCGAATTTCCAGCAATTTTCTCATTCTTTCCCCTAAAGACCCCTTGCCGAGGCGCAATTGATATTCTGCCGCTTTGCGTTGCCACTGTTTTTTGAGAATTTCCCCCACCTGTTGCTCTCCCACCGTCTCCACGAGAGTATTGAGGAAAGAAACGGCGAAATTATCGTAATTATGGGGAAAACGGCCACGACCTTGACGACTGAGACGATAAATGTGCTGGGGCCGTCCTATCTTATTTTGTACGGCAAAATATTCTATCAGTCCTTCCTCCTCCAAATCCTTAAGATGGCGGCGCGTCGCTTGCGGACTAATACTTAACTCCTCAGCCAAGTCTTGGGCAGTAGATTGACCGTTTTTGAGCAAATATTGCAGAATATCGTCTTTCGTCGAGGCGGGTTGAGTCGTGGTCATGATACCAAAAACAGAGGCTTTAGCGTACAATTGCTGAGGGTCAAGGAGCGGCCAACTACCCTTCCAGAGTAACCTGAATAACAGAGGTTTACCAGCATCCTCTCAAATTTTCCCTGACTTTGACAACAGCTTTGTTGTTAATCTATTATATAATCAATTTAAACAACTTTATTGTTGTTTAACTGCCTCCCCTGCCTACCGCGTAGAGAGAACACTAACCCCCATGAGTGCAACCACCGTTAAAAACCTCGTTAACCAACCCTACAAGTACGGTTTCATCACCGATATCGAATCGGAAACCATCCCCCGCGGTTTGAATGAGGAGATTATTCGCCTAATTTCGGCGAAAAAGAAGGAACCGGAATTCATGCTCGATTTTCGTCTCCGGGCCTACCATCAATGGCAAAAGATGACCGAACCCAGTTGGCCGCACGTTTCCTATCCTGCCATTGATTATCAAAATATTATCTACTACTCTGCACCCAAACAGAAAAAAGAAAAACTCAACAGTCTTGAAGAAGTTGACCCCACTTTAATCGAAACCTTTGAAAAATTAGGCATTCCCCTTTCGGAACAAAAACGCCTTTCTAACGTGGCCGTCGATGCTATCTTTGACAGCGTTTCTATCGCCACAACTTTTAAAGAAAAACTAGCAGAACAGGGGGTTATTTTCTGTTCTATTTCAGAAGCTTTACAGGAACATCCTGAATTAGTACAAAAGTATCTCGGCAGTGTAGTTCCCGTGGGTGATAATTATTTTGCCGCTCTTAATTCGGCCGTTTTTAGCGATGGTTCCTTTGTTTTTATCCCCAAAGGTGTCGCCTGTCCTATGGAATTGTCCACCTATTTTCGGATTAATAACGGTGAGACGGGACAATTTGAAAGAACTTTAATTGTCGCTGAAGAAGGGGCATCGGTAAGTTATTTAGAGGGTTGCACCGCTCCGATGTACGATAGTAATCAACTTCATGCCGCCGTTGTGGAATTAGTCGCCCTCGATAATGCGGATATTAAATATTCGACGGTGCAAAATTGGTACGCTGGCGATGCCAATGGGAAGGGAGGTATTTACAATTTCGTCACTAAACGGGGTCTGTGTAAAGGAGTTAATTCTAAGATTTCTTGGACGCAGGTGGAAACTGGTTCGGCAATTACTTGGAAGTATCCCAGTTGTGTCTTAGTCGGCGATAATTCCGTCGGGGAATTCTACTCAATTGCCCTAACTAATAACAAACAACAGGCCGATACAGGTACGAAAATGATTCACATTGGCCGCAACACCAAGAGTACGATTATTTCTAAGGGAATTTCGGCGGGTAACTCCCAAAATAGTTATCGCGGGTTAGTGAAAATGGGACCGAAAGCCAAGGGAGCAAGAAATTACTCCCAGTGTGATTCTATGCTGATTGGAGATAATGCCGAAGCTAACACTTTTCCCTATATTCAGGTGGATAACAACAGTGCTAAAGTAGAACACGAAGCTTCTACCTCTAAAATCGGTGAAGACCAATTATTCTACTTCGCACAACGGGGTATTTCCGAGGAAGATGCTGTCTCTATGTTAGTCAGTGGTTTCTGTAAGGATGTCCTCAGTAAATTACCGATGGAATTCGCCGCCGAAGCTGATAAACTCCTTAGTCTCAAGCTAGAAGGAACCGTCGGATAATCAATAAAGTAGGGTGGGTTAGGCGATAGCCGTAACCCACCAAAAGCTAAGACAATTTATCCATCAATTGATGATTCGCCGTCAACCACCAAAACTAATATTTTTGTTCTAGAAAAACATCTCATGAGTGAAGTAATTTTATCGGTAAAAAATCTGACCGCTAGTATTGACGGAAACCAGATACTTAAAGGAGTTAACCTCGAAATTAAAGCAGGTGAAACCCACGCAATTATGGGGCGCAATGGCTCAGGAAAAAGCACCTTTTCCAAAGTAATCGCTGGACATCCCGATTATGAAGTAACTGGGGGAGAAATAATTTATAAAGGCGAAAACCTTTTAGACAAAGAACCCGATGAACGAGCGCTTATGGGGATCTTTCTCGCTTTCCAATATCCCCTAGAAATCCCCGGCGTTAGTAACCTCGATTTTCTTCGCGTTGCCTATAATGCCAGACAAAAATATTTAGGTTCGGAAGAATTAGATAGTTTTGACTTTGAGGAATTAGTCGAGAAAAAACTAGAAGTTGTCCAGATGAATCCTAGCTTTCTTGGCAGAAGTTTAAACGAAGGTTTCTCCGGTGGTGAGAAAAAACGTAATGAAATACTACAAATGGCTTTATTAGAACCTACTTTAGGAATTCTCGATGAAATTGACTCCGGTTTAGACATCGATGCTTTGCGAATTGTTGCCCAGGGAGTCAATCACTTAGCTACTCCCGATAACGCTTTTTTACTTATCACTCACTATCAGCGTCTGCTCAACTACATTGAACCCGATGTTATTCATGTTATGTACGATGGGCGCATTGTCACCAGTGGCGGTAAAGAATTAGCTCTTGAATTAGAAAGAACTGGCTACGATTTCCTCGATGAACAAGTATTAGCCGTTAAATAATCTAGCTATCAGTTATCAGTAGTCAGGAGATTATTTTTACTTATTCTCCCCCTCTCCTCTCTACCCTCTCCCCAATTCATAATTCATAATTCATAATTCATAATTCCCACACCCCAAACCCCACCCCCTCTTACCAATGACAGCCATAATCACGAAACCTGAACAATCAGGAGAATTATTGTTAAAATTGTCGCGAGAAACGGTTCCCACTATCGATAACGGTAAAATTCTCGAATTAAGAGAATCGGGAGCCAGTAAAGCTCAAGAATTAGCCATTCCTGGCAGAAAAGATGAAGAATGGCAATTCACCGATTTAAGTCAACTCTGGGCGATCGATTTTCGCGCCCCCCAAACCGTTACAATCGATAAAAATGCCCTAGCTGTTTTTTTACTGCCCGAAGCCAAAAACAGCCACCTAGTCTTCGTTAACGGCATTTATCAGCCCGAATTGTCCGATATTTCCGCTTTACCCCCCGGTGTCAGCGTCGGTAATCTCGCCAATGCACAAAAAGATGTTCTTGTCAACTATCTAGGCAAAGAAAAAACACCCGAATTTTTTACCGCACTCAACCAAGCTGGACTAAGCGATGGGGCAGTAATTCACGTCACCGCTAACACCGTCGTCACAACCCCGATACATCTCCTATTTATCACCGTTGTGGAGGAAATTCCCCGCTTTTATCAGCCCCATAGCCTAATCGTGGCGGAAACTGGAGCTAGTGTCAATATTATCGAGAATTACGGAGCTTTAGCCGAACATTGCTCCGATTTACCTGTAAATTACTCTTATTTCACCAACGCTGTCACGGAAATTTACCTCGAAGCCAACGCCGAGGTTATCCATACCAGAGTACAACGGGAATCGGGAGATGGTTTTCACATCGGACGCACGATAATTGAACAAGCGCACGATAGCCGTTACACTCTCAACGAGATAAATCTAGGAGCTAAACTCTGCCGTCATAACCTCGATGTCCTGCAAAAAGGAGCACAAACCGAGACAAATCTGTACGGATTAGCCATGATTACCGGACAACAAACCGCCGATACCCACAGCGCCATCTATCTCAACCATCCCCACGGCATCACCAAGCAACTGCATAAATGTATAGTTGATGGTAGCGCTCACGCCATCTTTAATGGTAAAGTGTTTGTTCCCAAACCCGCCCAATTAACCAACGCCTCCCAGTTAAATCGGAATTTGTTAATTTCTAACAAGGCACGAGTCAACACCAAACCGGAATTACAAATTACCGCCGATAACGTCAAATGTTCCCACGGGGCAACCGTTAGCCAACTGGAAGCCGATGATTTATTCTATCTGCAAAGCCGGGGCTTAAGTGCCGACACCGCCCGCAGTTTGTTAATTGATGCTTTCTCGGCCGAGATTTTAGCTAAAATTCCTCTAGAATCCCTCCGCCAAAGATTGGGGCAATGCGTCGCCTGTCGCAGTGTGGAATAACTCTACCGGGGTGGGTGTCAACCCGCCCAAAGTACCCCTCTGACTCCTGACTAAAATGACAATTATCCAAGAAAAAACCCTCGCCCAAAAAGTCCGCGCCGATTTCCCTATCCTCCATCAAACCGTACACGATAAACCCCTTATCTATCTCGATAGTGCCGCCACTTCCCAAAAACCAATTCAAGTATTAGAAACCCTGCGAAACTATTACGAAAAAGATAACGCCAATGTGCATCGGGGGGCGCATACTTTAAGTGTCCGGGCAACGGAAGCCTACGAAGGGGCCAGAGATAAGGTGGCTAGGTTTATTAATGCCGCTTCTCGTCAGGAAATTGTCTATACTCGCAACGCCACGGAAGCGATTAATTTAGTCGCCTACAGTTGGGCATTAAATACCCTGAAAGCAGGGGATGAAATTATTCTCTCGGTGATGGAACACCACAGTAATTTAATCCCTTGGCAAATTGTCTGCCAAAAGACGGGAGCAGTGATTAAATATGTGCAGTTAACCAGCGAAGAAAGCTTTGATTTAGAACAATATAAATCCTTGTTATCTGACAAAACTAAATTAGTTGCTGTCCTCCATGTTTCTAATACATTAGGCTGTATTAATCCCGTTGCCAAAATAGTCAGCCTTGCCCATCAAGTCGGTGCGAAAGTATTAATTGATGCCTGTCAAAGTGTCCCCCATTTAGCCATTGATGTGCAGTCCATAGATTGTGATTGGTTGGTGGCTAGTGGTCATAAAATGTGCGCCCCCACCGGTATTGGATTTTTGTATGGCAAAGAGGCGATTTTAGAGGCAATGCCGCCCTTTTTTGGTGGTGGCGAAATGATTGCAGAAGTCTATTTAGACCATTTTACCTGTGCCGAACTGCCCCACAAATTTGAAGCGGGAACCCCCGCTATTGGCGAAGCGATTGCCCTCGGTGCTGCGGTAGAATATTTAATGGGTTTAGGGATGGATAATATTCATGCCTACGAAGAAGAGTTAACCGCCTATTTGTTCAAAAAATTAGGAGAAATTGAGGGTTTAAGAATTTACGGGCCATCACCTAGTTTAACGGGCCAAGGTCGGGCTAGTTTAGCCGCCTTTAATGTGGAAGGGATTCATGCTAGTGATTTAGCTACTTTATTAGACCACGAAGGAATTGCTATTCGTTCCGGTCATCACTGTACCCAACCTCTACACCGCCTTTTTGATGCTTCCGGCAGCGCGCGGGCAAGTCTATATTTTTATAATACCCGCGAAGAAATTGATAGCTTTATTGTCGCTTTACAGGAAACTATTGATTTCTTTGCCAATTGTTTTTCTTAGGGGTATCTCTGGCCCCTTTTCCTGTTCTTAAAGAGTGAAGGAAGTTACTTATTATTATCAAGGAATTTGTCCCGAAACGGGCGAGTTATTGCGCTTGCCCCGCACTCTTTTGGCTGAAAAAATCGCCCAAGATTTGATGACAACTATCACCAATCCTCAAGGTAAAATGTATGGGATTTTGTTAGGAGAAAATGCCGCTGGCGAAATAGAAATTTTAAAAGCTTTTTCTGGACAGGGAGAAGCTGCTGGCTGGGTTCCGTCCCTAGTGGGGAGAGAAAAAATTATGCTGGAAGAAAAGCGAGTTTTGCAACTTTTAGAAACAATTAAACAGGAAATTATTGACCTACAATCAATTCCCGAACATAATTTATATCGACTCAATCAAGCAAATTTTGAGCGCAAAATACAAGCTTTACAGCAACAACATCAAACCCATAAACAGGAACGAGATAGATTAAGAAATTTAGGAAATTTAAACCCAGAAGAATTAGAAAAATTAAATAATATCAGTCGTCAGGAAAAAAGAGCAAGAAAGCAATTAAAACAGGAACAAAAACAAGTTTTAGAACCCTTAATTGATAAAATAAACGTAGCCAATCAGAGAATTATTGAGCTTAAGCAACAGCGTAGAAAACTCTCCAAACAGTTACAGGAATTGCTGTATCAATCCTACTGTTTAAACAACTTTTCTGGACAATCTCTCTCCTTAGCTAAATTGATGGGCAGTAATTTGTTACCGACGGGAACAGGGGAATGTTGCGCCCCGAAATTATTAAATTATGCCGCTATGAAAGGATTAAAACCTGTCGCCATGGCCGAATTTTGGTGGGGAGAATCGAATCGAGATAGAAAACAGGGAGAATTTTATGGCGCTTGTCAAGAAAGATGTCAACCTCTCATGGGTTTTTTACTTTCTGGTTTACGTTCATCCCTAGAAATTATCTACGAAGACGAGGGAATAATTGCTATTAATAAACCCGCAGGATTATTATCGGTAGCAGGACGTTATCAAGATAGTCAAGATGCTGTGGTCAATCGTTTTCGTCGTCAGGGAAAAAATGTCATTCCAGTTCATCGTTTAGACCGAGAAACTTCTGGTATATTATTACTAGCTAAAAGTTTAGATATTTATCGTTGTTTATCCCAACAATTTCAACGGCGAGAAGTGGAGAAAATCTACGAAGCTATATTATCAGAAATTATTGAGCGAGAATCAGGTATAATTGACCTACCTCTCTGGGGAAATCCGCAAAATCGACCCTATCAAACTGTGGATTGGCAAAGGGGAAAAGCTAGTCAAACCTATTTTAAAGTTGTCGGTAAAGAAGGCAATTATTCTCGGCTAGAATTTATTCCCTACACGGGAAGAACCCATCAAATTCGCGTTCATAGTCAAGCGGGATTAGGGATAGGAATTTTAGGCGATCTTTTGTATAATGGTAAGCAGTCCGACCGTTTACACCTACACGCTAAACAATTATCTTTTCGTCATCCTCAGACCGAAAATAAACTTGATCTAATCATTCCCACCCCCTTTTGAGAGCTATAATTGCTAACAGCAACAAATTAGCTATCTAAATGGAGCAAGAGGACTCCCGTTAAATTTCTCCTTAATTAGGGTCTGCTGAATAAATCTAAAAACCTTGTTGGATAAGAATTTTAGACTTTTTTCCCATCAAAAAGTGCCAGACATTGGGGTGATCGGGGGGGAAATTTAGGCACTTTTTCCCTGAAAATTAGGTAATTGACCCCCTGAAAATGGGCAAAACCCTACACCCCACACCCCACACCCCACACCCTGCCCCCACGAAAAACTCTTTCAGTAAACCCTAATTAAAGGCCGCCTTGATCGATTTTTACCCTAGATTGTGCTATAGTTAGAAGTTGGCATTTTTTAGGCAGAGAGCAATTACAGGAGGTGAATTAGGTTAATGACCCAAGTGGTAGTTGGTCAGAACGAGGCGATCGAATCAGCCCTACGTCGTTTTAAGCGACAGGTAGCGAAAGCGGGAATTTATGCGGATATCAAAAAGCATCAATTTTTTGAAACCCCTCAAGAAAAGAGAAAGCGTAAAGCAGTAGCCCGAAGACGACAAAGAACCCGTCGTCGTTAAATTCCACCAGTCAGAAGCTGAATAAAGGCTTCTGGCTGTCTTTTATTTTGATCGGGTTTTGGGGGCTGGGAAACAGATTAGGGACCAGGGGAGTAGGGATAAAACAGCTGATGGCTGTCTCTTGCCAGAGTGCCTATCTCTACTGGGAAATTAATTCTGCACGACTACTTAAAACTCAACCCTTTGACCATAACTTAGGAGACTTTGTAGGGTGGCGAGGCGATTTTCCCAGACTTGTATTTGATAGGCAGATAAATCTTTTTGTCTGGACATCACAGATTTAAATTGATAGCTAAATCGCTTTAAAGCATTTTGAGTTAAAGTCAAATTGCGAGGGCTGGGATTAGTAGCTAATTGTTCTAATAGATTAGCCATTTCGTCCACTTCTTGCCCCCAAGCTTTTAAGGTTCGCTCCTCCATTGCCCATAGATTATTCACTATTAAAAAACTCCACTCTTGACGCAGAGAATTAAACCGCACCGCTGCCGTTTTAAAGGGTTGACGGTGAGGTAAAGGTTCAGCTTTTTTGGTAATTATCGATCCCTGAATGCGATTAAGAATTGTTTGCAAGTTGGGATTGAGATTTTCTGTGGCAAAAAGAGCGAATCCCGAAGTGGGAAGATTGCGAATAAATTGTAGTTGATCGATCATGACTTGATCGGGTACTTTTAACAGACGGATACCTGGTATAATCAGAGCATTTCCTGCAATTTGGCGATCAAATAAAGACTGAGTTTTTTCTTCTAAAGTCCCTGTATCAAGAGCATAAGTCATTAAAAAGATCAGGTCTATCCATTGATTTTGTCCCCATTCTTCCCAGTTTTGCTGAATACGATATAATCGTTCTTTTTGTTCTAGGGGAAACACCGCCGCCGACATTTTTAAGTGGGGGCGAATCTGTTTTAAGCGAGTAGAAACCTGCGAAACAAAAGTATCAACCTGACGGATTTTAAAGCTAGTCCATTGTTCCCATAAAGCACCCCGGGGATTTAAAGTAATGGGATCAACTCCCGTCATTTGTTTAAATAACCAACGGCTGGATTTACCATAACCATAGGTTTGATTAGAATTTTGATTCTGGAAGGGATAGCGAATATAATCTAACTGCAAGCCATCCACATCGTAATTCTTGACAATCTCCTCGTAAAGAGATAAAAGATAGTTTTGTAGGTCGGGATTAGCAGGATCAAAAAAGGCCTTTTTCGTGCCTTGACTGTAATCAAAAGAACCACCACTTTTATTAGTTGCCCCCCAATCGGGATTACGCGATAAAACCGGACCGAGATAATCTAATGGTTGCTCTAATACTTTATTATGAGCTTGATTAGCCGCCGCAAAAACCCACACCCAAGCGTGGATTTCCATATTGCGTTCATGGGCTAATTTAACGGCAACTTTTAGGGGATCCCAACCTCTGGTTAAAGGATTTTGTTCGGGGGCAACTTGACTGGGATAAATAGTATAACTAGCATTAACTGTCTCGAAAAAGACCACATTAATACCCGCTGCCGCCATGCGATCGAATACTTTAGCTAAATCCTCCTCATTTTTAGCTTCTACGATCGTGCCTCGATCTAACCACATTGCCCGTATTTCTGGTTGGGCAAATTGTCGATTAGTGGGATAATTATCCCAAAGATTTCGCCTCGCTTGTAACCAAAATTCTCGCGCTTGGGTATAGTCCCCCTGAGCGATTAAATTCTGAAAATTATTTAAGGTTACTTGGGCATTTTCTAGGGCTAAACGGAATCGTCTGGCGGTATCTGTGGTGGGGGAGTTTTTCGCACGATCATGAAATGCTTGTGCTAGGGATTTATCAGTAGTTAAGGTGTTATTATTGCTGGCCTCTAAAGCTAAGAGAGTCGCTCCATAACGCCCGATTAATCCCTGCAATTCCGCCGTCATTTGGCTAATTTGTTGAGGAGTTAGACTTGCTCTGGGGGGAATTGCCTCGGTATTCGGACTTAATCTCGCCGTTTCATTACCTGAAGTTTCCGCAGTCGGGGGTAGAGGGGGACGGGGTGCGGTCGCTGTTGGTGTATTGTTAATATTATTAACTATTGTTGAGTTTCCTTGACAATAGGGGGCAATTGTGTTAACAGAAGAACTGCGATTAATGCCGTAGCGTTGCAGGGAGGTTTCTAGCCAAGCGCTATCGAGGGCGAGATTAGCGACGGCATCGCTGCCCCAGCGCCAACCGAGAAAGATCGAGTTATTATTGAGGACAACGGCGGGGGGATTGTTGCGCGCTCCCCAGACGGCAACGGTTTGGCTATTAACTCCCGTGGGGATAACCACACCACCGAGGAGACTGCTGGCTAAAGGTTTTTGGTTTTTCAGTTCACCTAAATTAGTCGGCCGCAGGGTGTAAGCTTGGGAGTGAGGATAAGCCCAGTAAGCCCCAAATAGCGATCGCAATTGATCACGCACCGCAGGTTCCGAAAGATTTCCCGCCGGACCGGTGACGATAATTTTACCACCGCGATTCAGCCAACGACTCAAGACACTAGCTTGTAAACCGGAAATAGTCTCGACGTTGGGGATGATTAGAACCTTAATTTTATTTAAATCCGCGTCGCTTTGCCACTGATTACTCTGAAGAATGCAGTAATTAACCCCGACATTTTGCAAACGATCAGTGATAGCTGTCCATTGATTGGCATTTTCTTGACTTTTTAACACTGCCACCGGTGTCGCTAAAACTGGGATCGGTAGTAAGACAGCAACACAGGACAAGAGGCAGGCAATTAGGGGCTTGTTAAAAAGATGATCAAGACGGAAGAACGATCCCAGCACGTTTTTTTCTCTTAATTTTTTTGGTTAACTCCTCCTGATCTTACCCAACTTAGCCAAAAAATAGTATCTTGGGGAACAAAAATTGCGTCTTAGTCGTCTGCAACGCGGGTGTTGGGGTTTTAGGGTGTTGGGGTTTTAGTTGAAATTCCCCATTCCCCCATTCCCCCATCTCCCCATTCCCCCATTCATAATTCATAATTCATAATTCATAATTCCCCATCCCCCCATTCCCCCATCTCCCCCATTCATAATTCATAATTCATAATTCATAATTCCCCATCCCCCTACAACTGTAAAGACAATTGCCGAAAATGATCGCCGCGATGTTCAAAACTTTGGTATTGGTCAAAACTAGCGCAAGCGGGCGATAATAACACCACTTTAGCCTCTTTTGCTGGTCCTAGTTCGGCTGCGCGTTGAACTGCCCTGTCCATCGTTTCTACACATTCATAATCTTGATAACCTGCTGACTGTAAACGACGGGCAAAATCGGCGGCAGCGTCACCAATAAGCAGCACGGTGGCGACTTTTGCCTTAATTTCAGCGATCCAAGCCCGATCATCCCCGGCTTTCGCTTCTCCCCCCGCGATTAAAATCGCCGGACTAGGGACAGATTTTAAGCCCACTGCGGCGGCATCGTAGTTAGTTGCTTTACTATCATTAATAAAGTCTAGTCCTTTATAAGTACAAATGTACTCTAGACGATGGGCAACCCCGGGGAAAGTAGCGATCGCTTCGGTAATGGCTTTTTTCTCGATTCCCGCCAATCTAGCGGCGGCCACAGCCATAAGCAAATTCTGCTGATTGTGACTACCCACCATTTTCAGCAGATTAACCGGGGCAATTAACTCCCCAAAAGCCACGATCCAGTTATCTTGCAGATAAACACCACGACTAGGATCGCCCAAAAGCGCCTCTTTGCCCTGCACAGAAGTCCAGTAAGCTTGTTGCCATTGACTAACACCGATTTGACGCAGATAGGGATCATCACCGTTGAGGATTTGGCGATCGCTTCTTTGCAGTAAAGAGGCTTTAATCTGATAATAATTTTCCAGAGTTTGATGACGACTGAGGTGATCGGGGGTAAAAGTTGTCCAGATGCCGATTTTCGGAGATAAATCCCGACTGGACTCGATCTGATAACTACTAATCTCTGCAATAATCCAATCGTATTTATCGGCTTTTAAAGCCAATTCACAGGCAGCATAGCCGATATTACCGCAGGAAGGGGCATTTAACCCCGCTTTTTGAAAAATAGCGGCACAGAGGGCGGTGGTGGTGGTTTTGCCGTTAGTTCCCGTAATCCCCAACCAGGGGGAAGATTGCAGATAACGCCAAGCTAATTCTAATTCTCCGATCGTATCGATGCCTTTTTCTCTGGCAGTAATTAAAATCGGGGCATCCCAAGGCACCCCGGGGCTAACCACGATAAGATCGGGCAAGTCCGAAGCCTCTAGACTGAGATTTTGACCAAGATTGACAATAATTCCTTCCCTTTCCAGATTGGTTTTGGTTGCTTGTAAACTGGGAGAATCAGAGCGATCGCTTAATGTCACCTGCCAACCATCCCGTTTTAAGCATCTTGCCGCCGCTATTCCCGATCTTCCCAATCCAATAATCGCCGCTTTCGCCATCTTGTTGCCACTCTACTCAAGAGTCAATTTTCAGCAATCTCTATCCTACTGTGGATTAGGTCGAGTAATAACTAGGGTTTGCGGCAAAAAGTTTTTCGGTGGGGGCAGGGTGTGGGGTTTTAGGGATTTTGAGTGGGTCAATTACCTAATTTTCAGGGAAAAAGTACCTGAATTTTCCACCCGATCACTCCCAGATCTAGTACTTTTTGGAAACCAAAAAGTCTAAAAGTTTTACCCAACAAGGTTTTTAGATTTATTGAACAAACCCTAGCTATCTTCCAAGAAAACAAAATTCTCTCGCTTACGTCTAGATCGATAAAATAAATGCAAGTACAATCTCTATAACAACGCTCCCTATTTATGAATCTAAAATCATCCTTAAAATTTACCCTACTGTTTTCACTTCTAGGGAGTTGTCTCCTGACTACACCGAGTCAAGCGACTCTCTTTGAACAAAGAGAAGTTAATCAAGAGGATTTTATCGCTATTGCCCGACCCTACGGTAACGGTAAATACGATTTACTGATTTTGCAACAAATCCAGGGAAAACGCCAATGTTGGGCGGTAAATGGCACAGAACCGACCATTGTTCAGCCTCTGCTGCTCGATTTCGATTTTACCGGCAGTTGTGAACGGGCCACCGACAGTAACGGTTATTCCCTTCGCATTCAGGGCAAAGATTACGGTTTAGAATACCTGCTGCGTATCGTACAACGCAACGGGGAATTAGTCCTCGTAGGAACCCCCCGCAATCCCAGGCAATCGGAGGTAATTATTGGACGGACAAAAGGTTTAGGGAGCGGTTTAATCCAAATTTATCTCATCGATGGCTGGCGCTTTACTAAACGTAGTCTAGCTGGTCAAAATCTCAGTCATATCTATCTAACTGCCGATAGTCCCAGTTTCAATCCTCCCCCGGAATTACTCGCGGGGACCCAATCGTCTATCCCCCCCACACCCCCCCCCAGAGAATCCGTCAAAGCAGAAACACCCGTTAACCCTCCTGCTAATCCCGAAGTGCGAGAATATACCTTTACCGCTGCAGAAACAGCAGTAGAGAGCAATCCTGAGCCAGTGGTCACTAATCCAGTACCAGAGCAAAATTCTACCCCAGCACCCCCAGTTACCTCTAATTTACCTCCCCTGACTCCTCCCAATGCTCAGAATAATAATGCAATTGTACCACCACCGCCACCGCGCAACCTAGGCAATCCCAGAAGTTTATCAGACGTAATCACTTTTAATCGACCCGCTGCTAATCCCAGTAGTGGCAATACTAGCAATATTGGCCGCAAAGGCTTTAAAGTAGTAATTGAAGCTAAAAACGAGAGCGATCGCAGCAAAGTTCGTTCTCTCTATCCCGACGCTTTCCCCACTTCCCACCAAGGTCGTCGCGTCTGGCAAATAGGCGCGTTTAGTAGTCGTGATAAGGCTGAAAACGCTTTACAAAGTCTTGCTCCCCTGCGCGGATCGATCGTACCATTTTAGGGAACGCTGGAACTGCGGAACGGGTAACAGATTGGGGAAATGGGGAAATGGGGGAATTTCAACTAAAACCCCAAAACCCTAAAACCCTAACTCTCAACTCCGGCCTCCTGACTTGAAAGAGGGTGTAGGGTGTGGGGTGTGGGGTGTAGGGAAGGAAACCTCTTTCCTCTGTGGGGGTGAAAATTTTTTCATCGGGACTGACTCCCCAGACTCCTGACTTCTAGAGTAACTGATAACTGATAACTGATAACTGATAACTGAAAACATGGAAATATCAGAACTAAAAAAAGGTATCGAGATAGTAGGATCGCGCCTGGGTAAAACCCAGGACTATCTTTGACTTACCCACTTTAAGGGCTAAAATTAAAGACTTAGAACAGGTGGCAGCCGTCCCCACTTTTTGGGATAATCCCGATACTGCTCAAAAAACCCTGCAAGAACTAAATGAATGTAAATCTTCTTTAGAAACCTATCAGGGTTGGTGTGAACAATTAGAAGATACTAAGGCAATTATCGAGTTATTAGAATTAGAATCCGATCGAACTTTACTAGAAGAAGCGACGGACAATTTAACTCATTTACAGCATGACCTCGATCGCTGGGAATTGCAACAACTTTTAAATGGTCCCTACGACGCAAAAGGAGCGGTTTTAACGATTAATGCGGGGGCTGGGGGAACCGATGCCCAAGACTGGACAGAAATGCTCCTGAGAATGTATTCTCGCTGGGCCGAGAAACAGGGTTATAAAGTCACTTTAGCCGAAATATCAGAAGGAGATGAAGCGGGAATTAAATCGGTGACAATTGAGATTGCTGGAACTTATGCTTACGGTTATCTGAAAGGAGAAAAAGGCACCCATCGGTTAGTCAGAATTTCCCCTTTTAATGCCAATGGTAAACGTCAAACCAGTTTCGCTGGGGTGGAAGTAATGCCAATTTTGGGCGATGATGCAGTGAGGGTAGAAATTCCCGATAAAGATTTAGAAATTACCACCACTAGATCGGGGGGAAAAGGTGGACAAAATGTTAATAAAGTAGAAACTGCCGTGCGTGTGGTTCATCTTCCCACAGGCATCGCTGTGCGTTGTACCCAAGAGCGATCGCAATTACAAAATAAAGAAAAAGCCCTCGCTTTATTAAAAGCGAAATTGTTAATTATCGCTCGGGAACAACAGGCTCAAGCGATCGCCGAAATTCGCGGCGATATGGTGGAGGCCGCTTGGGGCAATCAAATCCGTAACTATGTTTTTCATCCCTATCAATTAGTTAAGGATCTCCGCAGTAATGTGGAAACCACCGATGTTACCCGGGTAATGAATGGGGATTTAGATAGCTTTATTGAAGCCTATTTACGTTTGGGGGGGAACAGTGCAGGTTATACTGATTCCTAAGATGAGAGCAGCTCTATTTTCTCGCAAATTCTGTTCTTATTGGCTTGTTAAGCTATTTGTCCTCTACTAAGAAGAAAAATCAATGGTTATTATCGAGATTACCAATGTGGAAGAAATATTGAGCGCAAAAATTGGCTCTTTCGCCGCTAAAATCGTCCAAGCTCTAGCAGATGATGAAGGGAAAGTGGAAGAGGTTCTCATCAAAGAATTACAGGCTAATTTTCAGGAAAGGGGGATTAAAGCTAATCTGTTTAGCGTCACTGGGTTAGATATGCTCGGCAATGGCAGGCTAGAAGTTAACGTTAATGTTCGTTCTGCTAATATGATGTCCTAAGAGAAGATAAAATCGCCAATGGTTGGGTTTAACTATGTTTAACCCAACCTTATTTTGGTAGTTACCGTCAAAAGCAATGGCAGCGAAGATCGAGGTTATAATAAACCCACAAAATGTAATGGTCCTTGACCAGTAATTAATTCGATAATAATTGCCAGAAAACCGATCATCGCTAATCGACCATTCCACACCTCGGCTGCCGTTGTCATTCCCCATTCCCAACGCTCCTGGGGATACATTTTCATATTCGCTTTCGGATGGGTAATTTGCTCGAAAGTGGTAGGTTTCTCGTCTAGGGATTTTACCACTAACTGGGAGAGAGATTCGATAAACATCGGGTGAGTGTTAAGAGCCGGTACTCGCTGAAAATGTTCAATTCCCGCTTCTTCCGCCACTTCTCGGTACTCTATATCGATTTCTTGCAGAGTTTCGATGTGTTCCGAGACAAAGCTAATCGGCACGACCAATAAATTCTTAATTCCCTGCTCTCCCAACCCTTTTAAAGCATCTTCAGTATAGGGTTTTAGCCATTCCACCGGACCGACGCGACTTTGATAGGCTAAAGTGTACTGATTGGGGCGGTTTAGAGTACGCATGATCGCCCTAGTGCATTCTTCAATTTCCCTTTGATAGGGATCTCCCGCTTCCTCCACATAACTTTGGGGGACACCATGGGCGCTAAAAAAGATATGTACTTGGTCAGGATTAGCACACTGCTCTAACTCTCGCGCAATCAGATCCGCCATAGCGCTCAGATAGGTGGGATGATCGTACCAAGAGGGGATGAGAGTATATTCCGTCAAACGCAGATAGGGATCCTGCTGCCACATTTCCTCCAGCACACGAAAACTGGAACCACTGGTGCTGATGGAAAATTGGGGATAAAGGGGAAGAATAACCAATTTTTTGATATGATCCCGTTTAATCCGCTCGATCGCTTCTTCGGTGAAGGGATTCCAGTAACGCATCCCGATATAAACGCTCACCTCGCGGCCCATTTCCGCGAGACGTTGTTGCAGTGCCGTGGCCTGTGCTTCCGTAATCTTGAGTAAAGGGGAGCCACCGCCGATCTGACGGTAATTTTCTTGGGATTTACTCGCTCTTAACGTCGATATTAACCAAGCTAACGGTTTTTGTAATCCTTTGATCGGTAAACGGATGATCTCTGGGTCAGAAAAAAGGTTAAATAGAAAAGGACGCACATCCTCTAACCGCTCCGGCCCACCCAAATTTAATAATAAAACGCCAACGCGACCCATAGTGTTAACAGATAATTTTTAAATTTTCAGATTCTTTACCAAGTTTAACAATATATCGGTGGAACCGTTAAAACAAATTACAGGCTACAGAGAACTTAATCAAATCTTGGAGGTTGATCTTGGCTACAATTTTACGTCCCCTCAGTTATCAATATCAATGGCTTTACGATGGTATCTCCCGTCTGGCTGCCCTAGCGGTGGGTGGGGAGTCTCGTTTTCGGCAATTGGCCCTAGAAGGTTTAAAAATCGCTAAAAATGACCCTATCCTCGATCTCTGTTGTGGTGCGGGTCAAACCACCCGTTATTTAGTCCCCCTATCCGATCACTGTACCGGTTTAGATGTCTCTCCCCGGGCCCTGGAGCGAGCTAGTTTAGCGGTGCCGCAAGCGCATTATGTGGAGGGATTAGCCGAAAAAATGCCCTTTAGTGCCGGAGAATTCGCCTTTGTTCATACTAGCGCCGCTCTCCACGAAATGGAACCAGAGCAGTTACAGGAAATCCTTAAAGAAGTGTATCGAGTTCTCAGACCGGGGGGAATTTTTGCCCTCGTGGATTTTCATCGACCCACTAACCCGCTTTTTTGGCCTTCTTTGGCCCTATTTTTGCAATTATTTGAAACCCATACCGCTTGGCAATTTATCGATAGGGATCTGATCCAATCTTTACAGGCGATCGGTTTTCGTGATTGTCAACAAAAATTATACGCTGGTGGCAGTTTACAGGTGATTCAAGCGGCCAAGTGAAGGGATCGGCCAAGCAAGATTTTCAGAGGCAGTCGGTCAATTATACTAAATAGGGCAACGGTTTTTTGAGCAAGCTGAGTTCGATCGACTCGCTGCCAGTTATTTTTGAGAAGTTAATGACTAGAGCAAAAATTCTACAACCCGATTTAATTTTAGGGGATACGATTCTCGGTCTCACTCTGGAGATTTTGAGTCAGCATCAGATTAAGGGATTGATTCTCGATGTGGACGATACCCTTGTTCCCCTTCAGGAAACGACGGTTTCTGACGATTTACAGCGTTGGGTCGATTCCTTGCGTCTTTATCTACCGATTTGGTTGGTAAGCAATAATCTCAGTGAAAATCGCATCGGTGCGATCGCTGATAATTTACAACTTCCCTACCTCCTCGGTGCGGTGAAACCCTCTCGACGCAAACTCCGGCAAGCGATGGCAGCTATGAGTCTCCCCCCCCAACAAATTGCTATGGTTGGCGATCGCTTGTTTACCGATGTTTTAGCGGGAAATCGTCTGGGAATGTTTACCATTCTGGTGAAACCAATGGTAAATCCCTTGACGGGGGGGGCAGCTTATCCAATCCACGATTTTGAGGTGTGGATATCACAAATTCTCGGCGTTTCCCTCCATCCGCAGCATTACTTCATAAAACCTGACCAATCCTCACAAAAGTAAATATTAAAAAATACTTAAGTATAGAGGTAAATGGCGAAAAGTAGAAAATACTATAGATGATTTGAAATGAGGTCAGCCGAGATAAAGACCTTAACGAAAATATGGCACGGGAATTCCCCACTCTCAGCCTAGCGCAGTGGGGATGCCCCGATGGCCTCCTGTCTGCTTTTCAAAAAACATATACGCTGATCAAAATACCGAGGAAATGATCTGTGTCTTCCGGATCAAAGGCAGTGGTCATGATTTTAGTTTATTTAAAAAAAGTCGAGTTCTTTTTCATCTTTTAACTACCAGCATAGAAGACAGTAGTTACCAGGGAATATCTCAATATCATAGTAATATTTATACACCGAAAAATAGAAATTCACAGGCTTAGAAAAGTAGTATAACAAGGCTTTAGCCACAAAAAAAATTATCATTGAACCTATAAACAGTAAACTCAAAATCTTGAAAATATTACCCTGTAAATATCGAAATAGTCGTCTAAGATATGGTTTAATAGTTAACTTGTTAGCGGCTATTTATAGTTATGAGTTAGGGATAAGTACAGAGGCTTCTTAAAAGTTGCCAAACATTAATCAAGTCAAGGGTAATTTATTCTCAATTTTTATAATTGAGATGGTTTGTGCTGCTTAAATAAAGAGGTTTTGATAACCAAATTAAAGCATCTCTAAAGAGTTTTGAGTTAAAAGTTAAACTTCAAATTTTTATTCAGAACCAATGTACTGATTAGCTATTTTTTTGGGAAAATTAGTTAGTCTATAATTATAACATATAATTAGGGTTTGCGGCAAAAAGTTTTTCGTGGGGGCAGGGTGTGGGGTGTAGGGTGTAGGGTGTAGGGTTTTAGCGATTTTCAGGGGGTCAATTACCTAATTTTCAGGGAAAAAGTGCCTAAACTTCCCCCCGATCACCCCAATGTCTGGCACTTTTTGATGGGAAAAAAGTCTAAAATTCTTATCCAACAAGGTTTTTAGATTTATTCAGCAAGCCCTAATTAATTTGCAAGAGTTCTAGTAAACTGTACTGAATTTAAACTGCGTATTAAAAATTTTAGTACAAATGCTCAAACTGCCTCTCCCTGCTCCCTGCTCCCCTGCAATCTTAACGAGTAATTTAGATATAGCAGTTTTCATCAGAATGAGGCATGGGCAAGGGGCTTAAACCCTTTGTTGGCAAAACTTGTCGATACCTCAGTAACGTGAAAAGCGCTATAGTCAACAGCTTAATCAGTGAACTGATAACTTGCATCTGATAACTGATAACTGATAACTGATAACTAATTCAAGGCTGACAGCTAAAATAACCGATCATCGAACTAGCTGAAGCATTGATCCCCGTGGTGTGGTACTGTCAATTCAGTGTATTTATCTGCACTGGCTTAAGATTTGTCGCTATTGCCCTCCCCTTCTCCTGTCGCTCTTTTTGAGGCTTTCTATGACCGACATTCCTTTCACCCTAGACCAACTGAGAATTCTCAAAGCGATCGCCGCCGAAGGAAGCTTTAAACGGGCGGCAGATACCCTGTATGTCTCCCAACCGGCGGTCAGTCTTCAGGTACAAAACCTCGAAAAACAGCTAAATGTGCCTTTATTTGACCGGGGCGGTCGGAAAGCTCAATTAACAGAAGCGGGACACCTACTCTTAAGCTACGGCGAAAAAATTATCACTCTCTGTCAAGAAACCTGTCGGGCGATCGAAGATCTACAAAATCTGCAAGGGGGAACCCTAATCGTCGGTGCTTCTCAAACCACGGGAACCTATCTTCTTCCGCGCATGATCGGTCTGTTTCGGCAAAAATACCCAGAAGTATCCGTACAGCTACAAGTTCATTCCACCCGTCGCACCTCTTGGAGCGTTGCTAACGGTCAAGTGGATTTAGCCATTATCGGGGGGGAAGTTCCCGCCGAATTACAAGAAACCCTGCGGATTATCCCCTACGCAGAAGATGAACTGGCTTTAGTCCTGCCGATTTTTCATCCGCTGTCTAAGGTAGAAATGATTCAAAAAGAGGATTTATATCGACTAAAATTTATCACCCTCGATTCCCAATCGACGATTCGCAAAGTCATCGACAAGGTTTTAACTCGTTGCGAGATCGATACCAAACGCTTAAAAGTGGAGATGGAACTTAACTCGATCGAGGCGATTAAAAATGCCGTACAATCGGGTTTAGGGGCGGCTTTTGTCTCGGTAACAGCGATCGAAAAAGAACTACAAATGGGAGTTATCCACGCTACCCGAATTAAAGATGTGGAAATACGACGCACTTTGTCGGTAATTATTAACCCGAATCGTTATCGATCAAAAGCTGCCGAAGCTTTTACCCTAGAAATACTACCCCAATTCTCCACCTATCCCGAATATCTGGCTGACGACCACAACTTTGAACCGATTCCTAACTCGCAAACCGCCGAAATTATTAGTAAATAAGTCGCTCGATACGGGCAAAATCTCCCTCCGAACATTTAAGCTATCTCTTAGGAAAATTACTGCCGGGGTAAATTACTTTTTTATCGACTTTAATCCAATGGAGACTTTCTAAACGACTTCTAAGATTAGTAATAGTTACTCCCAACTCGTCGGCGATCGCATACAGATGTCCCCATTTCGTCAAGTCACGTCCCTTGATGGCTTTCTCTAACTCACTCATCGGCATTAGTAAACAACTGGCAAAATATTGAGCTTGCCATTCAATTCTTTGGCTAGAATCAACTGTCCGACACAGAAAAGGTTGAATTGTCTCTAAGGAATCTCCCTGATTGATTCGCTCGAAAAAGTTAGAGACAGCGGTTTGATTAATATGAAGGACAAAATGACCAATTTCATGAGCTAAACTCGAATTTTTAAAACCTTCTTTTGCTAGGGATGAATTTTGGGAATCTTTTAAGAATTTTACATCTTCATTGAGAATAATTTTCTTTTCTGTGGGAATAATCATTGCGGCGATTTCTCCCTCTTTATCTGGCTTTATATCCGTCCATTCAATAGCCAAATCAAAATGATCGGCTGCTGCTTCCGCAATATCGCAATTTTTTAAGGGACGACGACGATGAGCTTTTACTTTCTTAAGAATATTGTCTGCCTGAGCTTCAATCACTGTTTTGGGAATAAAACTATAGGGTTTAATAATATCCAAGATATCTACTCCTGCTCATCTAATTTTGTCGCCTCAGAAATGACTTTTTTAGCAAAATTGGGATTGTCTTTCATGCGACGCAATAAAATCGGCATTTGTTGGTATTTTTGAACTAATTCTTTGAAGACTTTTTGATCATCTGAACTCAGTCGTCCCGCTAATTCTCCTAATTTTTGAGCATTTAATTTTAAATGAGTCGCTAAGGACTCAATAACCTGCTGACTAGGAGGATAACCCGCATGATCATTTTCTAGCTTCGATAGATAGGTATAGTCCACCCCAATCAACTTAGCTAGTTCTCTCTGACTATATTCTTCCTCTCGACGAGCTTTGCGGATAACCTGTCCAAATGTTTCTGACACTGCTTTTCTCTCAATCGCTCAAAAAAAATTATATCAAGGGTTGACTATTTCAGTCAACATAGGCTAGAGTTAGTTTATTGGTGTTGATTATTTTAGTCAACACCAGAGCAAACACTGCCGTATCATCCTAGCATTATCCTGACCGAGGGGAAAAATTGTGTCCTGTCAGTTTCCCAAAAAGCCTTGGTATCCTCCGATGAGCTATAGTCTTTGGCGATCGCTTAAACCGGCGATTGGCTATGAGAATTGGCATTGTCAGACAAAACGGGGGTTTGAAAAAGCGCGAAACAAAGAACCAGAAGTTCAAAGATTACTATCGCAAGATAATCAAGTGCAAAAAATTGGTAAGTTGGCACAACGAGGAGTTTTTGAGTTTCATCAAGAGCCGGCGAGATTATCCGGTTCTGATGGGGTGGAACAAGTCGCAGAAATCCTGCAATTAAATCAAGAATATCCAGAAATTAAAGCCAGGGTTTTAGTAATTTTAAACAATTACTATCAACAACCAATTTTATTGAATAAAGAGATTATTAATTTATCTAGAGGCGATGAAGGTTATCCAGAACCTATTGTTATCGAGCAGGGTAACTATCGGTTTAATTTGTCCGCTGCCTTTGATTGTATTTTTAGAGAAGCTGATGACACTATACATATTTTAGATTTGAAAACTGGTCAATCTAATTTTGATCGTCGTCAGGCTCATGTTTATTTACTGGCGGCTAGTTACCTTTATCCTCAGGAAAAAATTGTCGCTTCTTTTTACAACTTAGAAACCCAAACAAGCTCAGAAAATATCTCCCTGTCTTCCGAGGCAATAGAAGCAGTTAAAATCGAACTAGCTTTCCTGTCGAGAAAACATCAGCAACAACTAAAAAAATATAAAGATCACCTCGAAGATTTTTATCATATTTTCCCGCCCCAAAGTGGCTATGCCTGTCGTTATTGTCCTTTTACATCGATTTGTGATTATGCAAATAAGGAGGTTTAGATCATGAATTACACAGCAGCTAACACAGCCAATTCCCCGCTTTTTTTGAGTGAAATTAGTTCCTTAACTCTCAAGAATAGTTGTTTAAATTGTTTTAAGCTTAATTATCAACTTACTAGGGAAATAGGTAATCGTTTTGGTTGGCAATTCAGTCGGAAGTTTCCCAATGTGGTGGTTGTTTTTGAAGATAATTGTTTTTGGGTATTAGCTAAAGATGAAAAATCTCTTCCCTCTCCACAACAGTGGAAAGAAGCTTTATCAGATATTCAAGAGGTTTTACGAGAAGATATTGGCGATCACTATTATTCTATTCATTGGCTAAAAGACTTTCAGATAACAGCTTTAGTCACAGCACAATTAGCAGTTAGAATTCTGAAAATATTTGGTAAATTTTCCTATCCAATAGTTTTTCCTAAAGATAGTGAGATAAGTGAAAACCAAGTACAGGTAAGGAGAGAAGTTAACTTTTGGGCAGAAATCATCAATGACACCGATCCGGCCATTTGTTTAACTATTGAAAGTAGTATTGTCTATAGTGGAGATTTAGAACAGTTTTATGAAAATCATCCCTATAGACAAGATGCTGTTAAATTATTAGTAGGGTTAAAGGTTAAAACTATAGAAACTAATGGGACAGCTAAAATTATTAAAATAGCGGGTACAATTGGGGAAAAAAGAGAGTATCTATTAACAAAAGCCACAGGTTCAATTAGTCGAAGAAAATTAGAAGAAGCTCATCTGGCGCAACCAGTGGTGGCGGTACAATTTGGCAAAAATCCCCAGGAGTATATTTATCCATTGGCAGCTTTAAAACCCTGTATGACAGATAAGGATGAGAGTTTATTTCAAGTCAATTACGGAGACTTATTAAAGAAAACAAAAATCTTCTATGCTGAACGACAAAAACTATTAAAGTTGTATAAACAGGAAGCACAAAAGACTTTAAATAACTTTGGTTTTCAGTTAAGAGAAAGAAGTATTAACAGCAGGGAAAATCCCGACTTCTTTTGGACTCCTCCCATTTCTCTTGAGCAAACTCCCATCTTATTTGGTAAGGGAGAAAGGGGAGAAAAAAGAGAAACTCTCAAAGGATTATCAAAGGGTGGTGTATATAAACGTCATCGAGAATATGTCGATCCTGCTCGTAAAATTCGTTTAGCTATTCTCAAACCAGATAGTTTTAAAGTGGGAGATTTTAGAGAACAATTAGAAAAGCGATTAAAACTTTATAAATTTGAGACTATTTTGCCACCAGAGAATCAAATAAATTTCTCTGTCGAAGGTGTAGGATCTGAAAAAAGAGCTAGACTGGAAGAAGCAGTTGATCAATTAATTGGAGGAGAAATTCCTGTAGATATTGCTTTAGTATTTCTTCCTCAAGAGGATCGCAATGCGGATAATACTGAAGAAGGGAGTTTATATTCCTGGATTAAAAAAAAGTTTCTGGATCGTGGAGTTATAACTCAAATGATTTATGAAAAGACTTTAAATAATAAGAGCAACTATAATAATATTCTCCATCAAGTTGTCCCAGGGATCCTAGCCAAATTAGGAAATTTACCCTATGTCCTTGCTGAACCTCTAGAAATTGCCGATTATTTTATTGGTTTAGATGTGGGAAGGATGCCTAAAAAAAATCTTCCGGGGAGTCTCAATGTTTGTGCAAGTGTGCGACTATATGGCAAACAGGGAGAATTTGTTCGCTGTCGGGTAGAAGATAGTTTAACCGAGGGAGAAGAAATTCCTCAACGGATTCTGGAAAATTGTTTACCGCAAGCTGAACTAAAAAATCAGACAGTTCTCATTTACAGAGATGGTAAATTTCAAGGAAAGGAGGTTGAAAATTTACTGGCAAGAGCGAGAGCAATTAATGCTAAATTTATTCTCGTAGAATGTTATAAGACTGGCAGTCCTAGACTTTATAATTTTGAGCAAAAACAGATAAATGCTCCCTCCAAAGGATTAGCTTTAGCTTTATCAAATCGGGAAGTTATCCTGATAACGTCCCACGTTTCTGAACAAATAGGTGTTCCTCGTCCCTTGCGCTTAAAAGTTAATGAATTAGGAGAACAAGTAAATTTAAAACAGTTAGTTGACACTACGTTAAAATTAACTTTACTTCACTATGGTTCTCTCAAAGAACCCCGTTTACCTATCCCTTTGTATGGAGCGGATGCTATTGCTTATCGACGCTTACAAGGAATTTATCCTAGTTTATTAGAAGATGATTGTCAATTCTGGCTTTAGAGAGAAAAATTATGTAAGTAGTCGTGCAAAATAAATTTCCTAGTGAAGATAGGCACAAGGCAAAAGCTTTATTTTGCTTAGGTACTTAGTAATTCCCATAGCAATCTACACCATCTAAGTAGGTGGGTGGAATTAAATATAAAATGAACGTAGGTTGGGTTGAAGCATGAAACCCAACGCCCGCATGGGTTACGCTACCGCTAACCCATCCTACAAATAATTGTGCCTATAGTTGACTGACGGCAGAAAATTGAGTGTTCAAAGAAGGACTTACACCGAGAAAATTGATGTTGACAAGCCGAAAATTTATCTCTAGGTTAAATTACACAACTTGTTTTTCTGGGGGAGCAAGCTTTAGATTTTTTTCTTATTTCTTTGAGCGAAAAATGTCTATCATCAAAGGCGATATTATCCCGCCAATTTATGATACCAGCGATCGGTCAAAATCATCCCCAATCTGGTAATTATGCCCCCCTAGATAGCCATCTTTGGGCCGATGCCACCTATCCCCTCGGGGCCCATTATCGGGGCGATAGTGTCACCTTTGCCGTCTATTCTAAAAATGCCAGTCAGATTCTTCTGGAAATCTACGATCGCCCGACGGGAGAAAACGCTAAGTATGATTACTGGTTGACAAAAAACCCAAATGATGATATATGGCGGGCAAAAATCGCCGGTATTGCCCAGGGCAGT
Source organism: Microcystis sp. 49638_E5 (assembly GCF_021300285.1). Classification (NCBI taxonomy): domain Bacteria; kingdom Bacillati; phylum Cyanobacteriota; class Cyanophyceae; order Chroococcales; family Microcystaceae; genus Microcystis; species Microcystis sp. 49638_E5. The sequence continues at coordinate 26,185 of NZ_JAJTDH010000039.1, forward strand.
TACTACGCTTTTCGCTGTTGGGGTCCCAATTGGCAATTTGATCAAAAATGGCAAAAAGGCCACAGTAACGCTGGTTTTCGGGCAGATGTGGACGATTTCGGCCATCGTTTTAACCCCAATAAAGTCCTCTTCGATCCCTACGCGCGAGAACTTTCCCACGACCTTGAAACCCTGGCCATGATCGCGGCCGGAGAAAATGCTGGAATCTATGCCACGGGAGAAGGGAACTACAAAGGAGTGATCCGGCGGCAATACGATACGGGTAAATGGTCGCCCAAAGGCATTGTGATCGCGCCAGATGGGACTTCTACCGGTACTCGTCCCCGTCTGGGTGCCGAAAAAGCGATCATTTATGAGGCCCATGTGCGCGGTTTAAGCAATCACCCCTCTGCTAGTCGTTTAGAAGATATTCTCAAGGGAATTAGGGGTTTTGAGGAAGTGGCTAACGTTCCTGACCAGTACAGGGGAACTTATGCGGGAGCCGGCTATATGGCCAAATACCTAAAAGCGCTGGGATTTACCACGATCGAACTCTTACCAGTCCAGGAAACCGCTAACGATAATAACCCCGACGATCGCCCCGGCGGTAACTATTGGGGTTACATGACCTTTGGTTATTTCGCCCCCGATCGCCGTTATGCTTATGATCGCTCCCCCGGGGGACCGACCAGAGAATTTAAGGCCATGGTCAAAGCTTTCCACGACCAAGGTATGGAAGTTTATCTCGATGTGGTCTATAATCACACCGGAGAAGGGGGCAATTGGGGCAGCAACGATGTCACCGGATTTGTTAGTTTTGGTGGTTTTGATGTGGTGGAATACTATCAACTCACCGATGAACATTATCTAGTCGATGGAGCGACAGGCTGCGGAAATCAATTAAACTTTTCCCATATTGTCACCTGTAATCTGGTTCTTGATTCCCTCACCTATTGGTTAGAAACCATGGGAGTTGATGGTTTTCGTTTTGATCTGGCCCCCGTCCTCGGCCGAACTCCTTCTAGTCATCAACGAGAAGATCGGGGCAAACAAAAACAATTCTTCCCTAAACATACTTTGTTAGAAAAGATCGAGCAATTAGGCAAGAAATACGATGCCGAAATGATCGCCGAAGCTTGGGATAGCTGGGGTTACGAAGTGGGGAATTTCCCGACGGGTTGGGGCGAGTGGAATGGCCGTTATCGCGATGCAATTCGGCGTTTTTTAAAGGGAGATGGTAATACTTTTAAATTCATCGAACAGGTGAACGGAGATTATTGCAATTTTAACGACCAAGGCGGACCACAAAAATCGATCGATTTTATTGTTGCCCACGATGGTTTTACCCTGATGGATTTGGTCAGTTATAACCATAAAAATAACCTCACTCCCTGGCCCTTTGGCCCTTCCGATGGCGGCAATAATAATAACGATTCTTGGGATTCTGGGGGTGATCATGCCCTACGTCGCCAAAGATTACGCAACTTTTGGACGATTCAATTTTTGTCTCGCGGTGTTCCCATGACTGTCTGGGGCGATGAATTTGGCCGCAGCCAAAATGGTAATAATAATCCCTACAATATTGATAGTGTGGCCACTTGGAATAATTATGATATGATCGCCACCCGTTCACCCCATCTACTGCCCACGGGTTATCGGGAAGCTTATCACAATAATTTTGGCACGGGAACTAATCAAGAAGAACGCAATCCTTTATTTATTTTTGCCGCTTATATTGCTCACTTAAGAAACAATCATATAGCACTAAAACAGCGCCGCTATGGCGATATGGTTCTCGATGCAGGCAATGATGTCACCTATTTATTTAAAAAACCCGATGGGGTTAGCGATTTAACTGCCGATGATCGCTGTATTTGGTTTTTAATTGATGGTAGTGCCGTCGGCGATCACGATTTTTTGGTGTTAATTAATATGTATTATCTGCCAGTGGATTTTCGTCTTCCCCCGTCATCGAATAATTATCGTTGGCTAAGAATTATTGACACGGCAGCTTGGGCAGAAACCGATTATAATTGTTGGTCTGTGGATCAAGGGACAGTAATTGCCGATAACTATAAAGTCAATGGTTTTTCGATCGTGGTTTGCGAGGAGATTAACTGAACTACCCACAGCGATATCGGGGGTAATTTGGGGACAGATAGGGCAGCCCGCTAATATTGAGATCGAGAGCGATTCTTAGCCGATTTCTGCTATATTTTTGGCAATAGGGAAATATTGACCCCGGCTGCATCTTATGTTTTATAACCCGCACTTAGCCCAAAATTACCGTTAAATGTCTAAAACTAAAAGTACTGTTATTATCCTAACCATAATTTGTATTATCGCCACGGCGATGGGAGTTTATCTAATCGGTGGTATCGACTCCCAACAATTACAGATCTCGTTAAAACAAATGGGAATTATAGCCCCCATTTTGTATATTATTCTCTATACGATTGGGACAATTTTAATCCTGCCTTCTACCCCCTTAAACCTCAGTGGTGGGGCGATCTTTGGGGTAGTTATGGGAACAGTTTGGACAACGATCGCCGCTTTGGTGGCCGCTATAGTTGCCTTTGCTTTTACCCGTACTATCGGCCGGGAATATACCGCCAAAAAATTTCAGGGAAAATGGCAAGCGATCGATGCAGAAATGCAGCAAGGCGGCCTATTTTATATGTTTGCTATCCGTCTATTACCGATTATTCCCTACGGTATCGTTAACTTTGTTGCGGGATTAACTTCTATCCGTTTTCGCGATTATTTCATCGGTACTTTATTAGGCACTGTCCCCGGAATTTTACCCTTTGTTATGATGGGTGCGGGCTTGAAATCTTTAGGAAAAGGCGATATATTGCCCCTGATGGTGGCTTTTACCCTTATTGCTCTGTTAGTAGGTGTGGGAACTTGGTATCGTCGTCGTCGGCAATTTCCCTTTCAGTGATCAGTTATCAGTTATCAGTTATCAGATTGGAGTTTTAAGTAGATAGTGTTAAGTGAAAACTTTGGCACTTTATTTTCACTGATCACCGGTTACTGGTTACTGTTCACCGATCACTGATCACTGATTCAAGCCTGACAACGATAAAATTAAGTTAGATTAGGAATATCCCGACTGAATCCTCATTGCTAAGGAGATAGCGTATCGATGCCTGCCGCAGATTATAAAGATTATTATGCCGTTCTGGGAGTAGGTAAAACTGCCAGCACTGAAGAAATTAAAAAAGCTTTTCGTAAATTAGCCGTCAAATATCATCCCGATCGCAATCCTAACGATAAAAGCGCCGAAGAACGTTTTAAAGAAATTAGTGAAGCTTACGAAGTCCTCTCCGATAGCGAAAAACGCCAAAAATACGATCAATTTGGACAATATTGGCAACAGGCCGGGCGATCAAATTGGCCGGGTGGTAATCCGGGGGTTGACTTCGGTTCGGCCGGTTTTGACTTTAGCCAGTACAACACCTTTGATGATTTTATCAATGAACTGCTCGGTCGCATGGGGCGCTCCGGCGGTACTCGCCCCAGTTCCCATTCCTACGGTACTCCGAGGGGAGGATTTGGCGATTTTAGCAATTTTAACGACTTTGCCGGCGCTCGTACTCCACCGCAATCCGTCACTTCTGGTGTCTCCACCGCTAAACTACGTCTGAGTTTTGGGGAAGCTTTACGAGGAGTACAAAAACGGGTTAATTTAGCCGGAGAAATGATCGATATCAAAATCCCCCCAGGAACTAAAACCGGTAATCGTCTCCGGGTACGGGGTAAAGGACTAATCGATCCCTTGAGTAAACAACGGGGAGATCTATTTCTCGATGTGGAATTAGAATCCCATCCTTTCTTTACTTTTGAAGGCGATAATTTGACCTGTGAAGTCCCGATTACCCCCGATGAGGCGGTTTTAGGCACAGCAATCGAAGTTCCTACCCCCGATGGCATGGTGACGATAAAAGTTCCCGCCGGTATTCGTTCCGGTCAATCCCTGCGCTTACGCGGCAAAGGTTGGATCGACAATAAAGGACAACGCGGCGATCAATTAGTCAAAATTGTCATCGATACTCCCAAAGAATTAACGGCGATCGAACGGGAATTATACGAGAAAATTAAATCTCAGCGTACCACCGATCCCCGTCGTCATCTCAGACAGGTGCAAATTTAAGTCCCTAGCTAGGGTTTGCCAAAACAGTTTTTCTTGGTCCTGTTTACTGTCTCTGGGGTTTATAAGTGGTTAGGTGTTAAAAATGGGTGCATCTCAATATTTCTGATTTTCTCTCACCTATAGGTGAGCAGCAGAAGTTGTTCAAAGAGGGCGAATGCAATTCGCCCCTACAATAATATTATTGCGCCAATGGTAGGGGCGCACTGCGTGCGCCCAAAATGTCATCTAGATATTTCGACCAAATTGAGATGCACCTGTTAAAAATCGTCAGTTCCCCCCCTTATCAAGGGGGGATTAAGGGGGGATCGGCACCCCCCTTATCAAGGGGGGATTAAGGGGGGATCGGCACCCCCCTTATCAAGGGGGGATTAAGGGGGGATCGGCACCCTTAGAAAAACGAGCGATCGCTTTCATAATAAAATTTAAGTAACGACGATGAAACTTTTTATTAATTAAATTTAACGAACCCACATCGTAAAGACAGTCGATGATAATTCTAAAAGTCGTTTCCTCTCTTTGGAATAAACTATCTATTAACAATAGCACTTCCTGAATCCGTTGCTGTTTAAGCTGTTCCTCTTCGGAAACAGCCGAGAGAATCTGCTGCTGCTTAGATAATTTACTATCCGATGGGGTTAACATGATATGGTAAGGAAAAAATTAACTTGTTTTGATTTTATCCCTATTTGCCGATTTTGCAAGACCAACCCCCCCATCTATCCCCATTTTTACGATAACACGGATCTTTCCTCTCCCATGCCGTCTTGACTGTGATTGCTGTGATTGTGTCATGGACTGTGATTGATTAAGAAAAATAGGGCAGAATAAAATTATGAAAGCTAAAATGAGGGCTGAATCATGAATGCTCCCTTAACCACAAGTTTACTTTAGCAGTACGGGAATTTACCACTGAAGCAATCTCTAAAATCCCTATATTGTGGCAAAAAATCAAAACCCAATAATATAATAAACTCAACCCTCATCACCCCTATTTTATCTATGGACCCTCTTACAGGAGCAGCGATCGCAGTTGGTTCGATTATTGCCACTAAAGCGCTAGAGAAAACTGGTGAAAAAGTGGGAGAGAAAGTTTGGCAACAAACAGGTAAGTTTATTGAAAATATGGAAAAATTTTACTGTCATTCAGCAACGCCGCATTTTTTGCTGAGTTGGTGGATAAGCTGTTATGCGTCTAAATTTGATATTTGTTTTGACCTGTTCCCTGTTCCCTTATCTTAACTAGAACTTTAAATGCGAACTAGCTTACTGCTGATCAAGAGGAAAATTAGCAATTTTAAGCAAAGCTAGAAGAAATTAAAGTAATAGCAGTTTAGAATTAATAAATACCATCTATTCAACTTTTGATTGCTAAATTTTGGCTCTTCCGGTTTCTGTGTGGAAACGAGATCTATACTGATAGTTTCTTCTGCAGCTCGACCGAGCTTCGCCGAACGTCAAAATAGTCTTAAAAGTCTTGTCCGGTAAACATTTTGCGATTCCATAAGCAAAAATTATCACACAAAGTCGAGAAGAGTCATTTATCCACATAACCCACCTCCCGTTCTGTGTTATCATTATACCATGCTCACACAGAACCTAGAAGAGCCAATTTTTATGGAAAACTTCTCTCTCACTCGTTTTCAAGCAGCCACTTCTCTCAAAGAAATCCATTTAACCTTATCTCCCTCCCCCCTGACAACCCAGAGAGAAATTGATGCTTTTTATCGACAGGAAATGAATGAGGTTAGAGGTGGGGATAAAATCAAACGTCTCAAACTAGGATTAGAACGAGCCTTAGAAGCTAAAGACTCTTATAAAGCTTGTTTAATGGGACATCCAGGGGTAGGTAAATCAACAGAATTAACCCGCTTAATTAATGATGCTGAGATTGACAATAAATTTCGTGCTATTCGATTTAGTATTCTAAGTGATCTTGATCCTCTTAATTTTAATCCCCTTGATGTTGTTTTGTTGATGGTAATTGAAATTGTCGAACAAACGGTTGCAATTGCTCAAAGACCAAGGGAAGAAAATTTACAAAATCTCTTGAATTGGTTTAATCAAGAAGAAATTACCCGTAAAGAAACTAGAGAAAGCAAAGTTACAATAGAAGCAGGAGGAGGTATTAAAGGGGATTCTCTTTGGTCGCAAATGTTAGGACTTTTTGCTTCTCTTAAGGGTGAATTACGCTTTGCTTCAACCAGAGAAAAAAAAGTAGTAGAATATCGCATTCGTCGATTTAATGATTTAATTTTCGTTGCCAATCAACTCCTTGATGATTGTAATCAAAAATTGCAAGAAAAAGAAAAACGTCAATGGTTAATAATCGGTGAAGATTTTGATAAAGCAGGTATTCCAACGGAAAGAATTACAGATTTATTTATTAAATACTCTAATATTTTTAAAGACTTAAATATTCATCTTATTTTTAATTTACCAATTGCATTGTATAATTCATCTCCAGCGATTCGTCTAGCTTTTCTCCCTGAAAATAGTCTGATCATTCCAGATACGGCTGTTTTTCATCAACAACAAAATCACTCTCCCAATCAACAAGGACGAAGTGCTGTGAGAAAAGTATTAGAAGTACGAGTTAATTCTGACTTATTTGAGCAGGGACAGATAGAACGTATTATTGTAGCTTCTGGAGGCAATATTAGGGATATTTTTTATTTAGTAAATTATGCCTCAGATACGGCAATTCTAGATAATAAAAAAACGATTGATGCCGATGCTGTTAACATTGCTATTAGCAATTTAAGAACAGAATACGAACGCCGTTTAGGGGATAGTAATTTTGACATTGATCACGTTAGTTATGACGATAAAGCTGCACTTTTAAAGCGAATTTACGACGGGGATAAAAAAGCACAAATTCCTAATGAAATATTATATGCTTTACTAAATGATCGGGCGATTCAAGAACTAGATAAAGGTAACGGTGAACGGTGTTTTGGGGTGCATCCTTTGGTCGTAGATATTTTAAATTCTCAAAATATTATTCCTTTTTCTTCTCAAGGAGGTGTTCCTGGTGGTACATCAAGCAAATAAATCTGAATTAATTCCGGGAAGTATTGCCGATACTATAGCACGGTTGTTATTGTGGAGTCAAAGGTGTTCCAGAAGTTTAGCACGGGTCGAATTTTCTTCGGAGTTTTCCCGTCAAAAAGTAATTAGAGAATTGCGGAATCAATTTAAAGAAAAAGAAATCCCTTTTCATGAAATTAAATTGCCTCTTTTGGAAAACCCTTCTGTTGTGTTTAATTTTCTTTTTAAAGAATTAGAAAATATAGCATCAGGTGTGGTTTCTATTAGTGGGTTTGAAACAGCCTTCGTCAAAGAAATTCCCTTGGTGGAAGCTTTACGGGTAATTAATTTTAATCGAGAGAATTTAGCCCAATTTAATCTAAGACAAATCTGGTGGATGTCTCGTCCATTTCATAGTACAGCAATTCGAGTTATGCCCGATTTAAACTCTTGGTTTTCGTTGCGGTTGTTCCTCACAGAAGATACTCTTAATATTTTCAACGTATTTTCGGGTCATGGTTTTTATGGTAACGGTGACAATGTAGTTGGTGATAAAATCAATGTTTTATCTAATCATAATTTACCGAATCGTGGGAGTAGGGAATTTATTGGTAGAGAAAGGGAATCACAACAAATTCATGACTTTTTAAATGAAGATAATCAATATACAATGATTGCTTTAAGTGGGATGGGGGGAGTTGGAAAAACAGAATTAGCGTTACAGTATGCTTGGAGAGAGTGGGATAATAAAACTTTTTTAGGGGGAATATGTTGGTTAAATGCCCTCAATAATGACCCAGGGATTCAGATTGTTGACTTTGCGAGTCAATATCTTAAGTTAATGCTACCAGATCAAGGCACATTGACGGAACGAGTCCGCTACTGTTGGCAACATTGGATAGAAGGAGATGTATTGATAATCTTTGATGATGTACGAGATTATGAACAAATTCAGCCTTACTTACCACCAAAACAAGATAAACGCTTTAAGGTATTAATTACAACTCGCTTTCACTATTTATCACAAGCAATACATACAATAAACCTAGGCCTGTTAACAGCAGAAGAGGGATTAAAATTATTAGAAATTTATCTAGGAAATGAACGCATTGATGCCGAGTTAGAACAAGCTAAAGAACTTTGTCAGGATTTAGGTTATTTACCTTTGGGGTTAGAATTGGTGGCAAGGCTGCTAAAACAGCGACAGGATTGGAAAATTAGCAAAATACGGCAGAAATTAGCCGAAAAAGGCTTAGATGAGCCAATCTTAGCCAAAAATACCAAGTTTGATACAGAAATGACTGGGGAAAGAGGGGTGAAAGCTGCCTTTAATCTCAGTTGGGAGGAGTTGAACAGCGAACCAGAAGCCCAAATTTTGGCACTTTACCTCAGTTTATTCGCTCTTGCGCCCTTTCCCAAGGGGATGATTCTGGATTTATTTCCCGATGAGGATGGGGATACAGTGGAGGAATGGTTAACCGATCCAGAATCCGACTCTGAAAAAAGTTGAAGAATTTACACCTTTCATTCCCCATCTGCAAGCATCTGTCAAGGAATATTCAGAATATATTGCTGATGAGGATTTATTTTGGTCCTATACAGGTTTAGCTCGTTATTATGAAGGACAAGGATTGTATGCTGCTGCAGAACCCTACTATCAAGATTGTTTAACCGCAACTCGAACCCACTTAGGAGAAAATCATCCCGATGTGGCAGCTTCCCTCAACAATTTAGCAGGATTGTACGAATTCCAAGGCAGGTACAAAGAAGCGGAACCTCTCCATCTAGAAGCATTAGATTTGCATAAACGACTCTTAGGAGAAAATCATCCCGATGTGGCAACTTCCCTCAACAATTTAGCAGGATTGTACGAATTCCAAGGCAGGTACACAGAAGCGGAACCTCTCTATCTAGAAGCTTTAGATTTGAGAAAACGACTCTTAGGAGAAAATCATCCCGATGTGGCAACTTCCCTCAACAATTTAGCAGGATTGTACAAATACCAAGGCAGATACACAGAAGCGGAACCTCTCTATCTACAAGCATTAGATTTGAAAAAACGACTCTTAGGAGACAATCATCCCTCTGTGGCAACTTCCCTCAACAATTTAGCAGGATTGTACGATTCCCAAGGCAGGTACAAAGAAGCGGAACCTCTCCATCTAGAAGCATTAGATTTGCATAAACGACTCTTAGGAGAAAATCATCCCAATGTGGCAACTTCCCTCAACAATTTAGCAGGATTGTACGAATTCCAAGGCAGGTACAAAGAAGCGGAACCTCTCTATCTAGAAGCTTTAGATTTGAGAAAACGACTCTTAGGAGAAAATCATCCCGATGTGGCAACTTCCCTCAACAATTTAGCAGGATTGTACGAATCCCAAGGCAGGTACACAGAAGCGGAACCTCTCTATCTAGAAGCATTAGATTTGTATAAACGACTCTTGGGAGACAATCATCCCGATGTGGCAACTTCCCTCAACAATTTAGCAGGATTGTACTATTCCCAAGGCAGGTACACAGAAGCGGAACCTCTCTATCTAGAAGCTTTAGATTTGTTAAAACGACTCTTAGGAGACAATCATCCTAATACAAAAACCTGTCGTAATAATTTACAAAGGCTGCGACAACAGCAAAAACCTACTTCTTTAACTTGGTGGCAGTGGATTATAGTTATTCCTATAGTTATTCTATGGATGCCGTTTTATTTGCTATGGATGCTCACTCGGTGGCTAGTGCGTCGCTTTATTAGGTAAAGAGTCTAAACTATGATTGATGCGATTATGGGATAGACTATAATTGATCATTGATAAAGACTTGCCAAATACAACACAATCATAGCATTCACTCAATCATTCAAATCACAGCTTAGACTTATTATAGGAATCTTCCAGACTCTGTGCGATAAGCTTAACCTACAACAGAATCCATCTTTGTGTCCTTTGTGCCTTTGTGGTTCCTTCCATTCCCTCGCCAGCAGGACTGTATCTTAGAATACATTTTACCCACCAAATCCAAGAGAGCCTTGAATGAACCAATCATA
>NZ_JAJTDH010000121.1:0-11363 GCF_021300285.1 Microcystis sp. 49638_E5
TAGTAAAAGCTGTTTGTAGGTGTCTTAACCCTTGTTGTAAAGGTACACAGCTAACTTCGTTTAAAAACTCTAATTCTTCTTGCTTTTTCCAGTCGGTTAGCATTGAAGAAGTTTCAGTATATCCTACTCTTTCTTGCTTTTCGTACCAAGCTTGTGTTCTGAGATGGAGAGCTTTGTTGTAAACTAATCTTACACAGCCCAATGTGCGCCGCAATAGCGACTCTTGTTCTGGTGTTGGGTAAAATCGGTAAGAATAGGCTTTTTCCATGTCTCACATTTTAGCATATATTTCGTAAACGATGCTCATATTTAACAGTAAAGCCGTCGTAGAACGACGGGGTTTCAGACCCAAATTTTCGATGAGCAAATGGGTAATCGTCCAGGACTGGTGGTAAGCCCTATTGATTTTAATCGCAAGATTGGTTTTGCCTTTGTCTGCCCGGTGAGCAATACGCAACGCCAGAACCCTTTCTACGTCAAGATTCCAGATGGAGAGGCGGTGACAGGAGTTATCATGGTAGATCAACTGCGATCGTTGGACTTCCGAGCGAGAAAAGCGAGCTTTATCGGCAAGTGTCCAGAACGGTTGCTCCAGGATGTTCTCAGAAGAATTAAGCCGATTCTTTTCTGATCGGGACATTCTCAAAAGCCTTACACATCCATTGTAGCTATCCCTCTCGCTCTTTACTCAAAATTAAGTAGCTGGTTATAATTAAATTAAAAATGGATTTTAGGTTCGATCCCCCCTTAGTCCTAGAGTTGATTCATAGTAGGGTTGATTCATGAATCAACCCTACCCTTAGTCCCCCCTTGATCAGGGTAAGATGTTCCCGCCAGAGTGTGTCTAGAAACAGGAGAGCGTTTTTTTGCACCAGAAACCGTCCAACGCTTGCAGAAAATAATCTGGGAAGATAAGCAGCCAAGGCGAATAAAAAAATCAAGGAGTCCGAGCTATGAAAAGATCTTTACGTCAAAACTTATGTGTTCTTGCCGCCCTCCTTTTGGGTACAAGTTTACTGATCACGGATTATGTGGACGCTCGCGGTGGCGGTGGTGGCGGTAGTCGTGGCGGTGGTGGTGGTAGTCGTGGCGGTGGTGGAGCTTCCCCACGGGTTAACCGCAGTAGTGATCTGCAAAACCGAGGGAATTTTAGTAATCGTTCCCAACCCTCTAGAGATTTTTCTGGAAGACAGGGAGAACGGCAAACCAGTCAACAAAACCGTCAAGGGGAACGCAGCGCAAGACAGGGGGAACGGCAAACCAGTCAACAAAACCGTCAAGGGGAACGCACGGAAAGACAGGGGGAACGGCAAACCAGTCAACAAAACCGTCAAGGGGAACGCACGGAAAGACAGGGGGAACAGCAAACCAGTCAACAAACCCGTCAAGGGGAACGCACGGAAAGACAGGGTGAACGGCAGGGGGAACGCAGCGAAAGAACCGATATCCGTCAAGGGGAACGCAGCGAAAGACAGGGTGAACGGCAGCAGCAGGTTAGCGATCGCCAACAGAACCGTCAAAACTTTATTGACGATAATCGCAATGGTTACTGGCGTGGTGGCGGTTGGTACGGTGGCGGTTATTACGTCCCCCCGGGTTGGGGTTGGGTGGGTTTGACCACCGGCTTAGTCATCGGTTCAGCGATCGCCACTCTCCCCCCCTACTACAATACCGTCTATGTGGGTTCTACTTCCTACATTTACTCGGACGGCATCTATCTTCAGCCTAGCGGTAGTTCCTACACGGTGGTGGCCCCTCCCATCGGCGCAATTGTCACCTATATCCCAGACGGCTGCACCACAATTACGGCTGACAATACACTTTATTACAATTGTAGCGGTATCTACTATCAGCCCCTGTTTGAGAATGGTTCCACGGTTTATCAGGTGGTTCGCTTCTAATCGGTTTCTTCTTCATCAATAATTGCCGATCGATCTAATAATAATAAATCTCGCAGGCGATCGGTATCTAATTCTGTTAACCAATTTTCCCCGGCATCTACGGTTTGTTCCGCTAATTGTTTCTTGCTTTCGATCATCTCATTAATGCGTTCCTCTAGGGTTCCCGTACAGATGAATTTATGTACCTGAACATTGCGTTTTTGTCCGATGCGGAAAGCGCGATCGGTGGCCTGGTTTTCTACGGCCGGATTCCACCAACGATCGATATGAAAAACGTGATTAGCGCGGGTTAAATTTAATCCTGTTCCCCCTGCTTTCAGGGAGAGAATAAAAATCTTTGGTCCTTGGGGATCATTTTGAAAGCGCTCGATCATTTCTACCCGATCTTTTGCTTTGGTAGAACCGGACAGAAATAATATTTCCTCGGCTAATTTTTTCTGGAGATGGGTTTGTAGGAGTTTTCCCCACTCGGCAAATTGTGTAAAAATTAAAGCTCGATCGCCTTCTGCTATCACTTCCTCTACCATGGCTTCTAAACGTAATAATTTTCCCGATCTTTGACTGGTTTCTAAACTATTTTCTTTCAAAAAATGGGCGGGATGATTACAAATTTGTTTTAGTTGCATTAGCAAGGTTAAAATTAATCCATGTTTCTGAATTCCTTGAGTTTCTTCAATTTTCTGGAGCGTTGTCTCGACTAATTGTTGATAAAGTTGTCCCTGTTCTTTCGATAAACCACAAAAAATATTCATTTCCTGTTTTTCTGGTAAATCTTCAATAATATTTTTATCGGTTTTTAATCTCCGTAAAATAAAAGGACGGACAAGGGAACGTAAATTATGCAGGGATTCTTGATCGCCGTATTTTTCAATGGGAAGGGCAAAACGACGCTGAAAAAATGTTTGAGTTCCTAAAAAATTGGGATTGAGAAAATCCAAAATTGACCACAATTCTGTCAGGCGATTTTCTACGGGAGTTCCCGTTAAGGCAATCCGAAATCCTGCGGGTATTTTTCGCACTGCTTGGGATTGTTTAGCCGTAGAGTTTTTAATATTTTGAGCCTCATCTAAAACTAAACCTTGCCATTGTACTGCTTCTAAACTGGACAGATCGCGATAGATTAAAGGATAACTGGTAATAACAACCGATTTATTTTTTACCTCTTGAGCAAAAGCTTGGCCTTTTAATCTTTTTTCGCCATGATGCACAAAAACCCCCAGGGTGGGAGCGAATTTTCTTAATTCATGTTCCCAGTTATTGACCACAGAAGTGGGAGCAACCACTAACACGGGGTTAACTAACATATCCTGTTCTTTTAATGCTAGTAAAAAAGCGATTAATTGCGGGGTTTTTCCTAAACCCATATCATCGGCTAAACAAGCACCTAAACCCCACTTTTCTAGGAAAGCTAACCAACTAACTCCCTTGATTTGATAGGGACGTAATTCCCCCCGAAATTCTCGCGGTGGGTTGATTAATTGAATCCCTTGATTGTTATTTAAATTATCAATTAATTCCTTTAATGCTCCCTCCGCTTGGAAATTAACTACCGGCAGTTTAGCAATTAGATTATTATCTCCTGAACTCAAGCGCAGGGCATCCTCCACCGAGAGATTAAGGGGAGCGATGGTATTATTTAAAATTGCCTGAGCTGCTTTGACATCCGTAGGTTGTAGGATTAACCATTTGCCTCCCACTTCCACCACTGGCGATTTTTTCTCTAATAACTTATCAAAATCTTTTTTCGATATTTCCTGTTCCCCTACCACTAATTTAAGCTGAAAGTTTAACAAACTGGTTAAACTTAATCTTTCTCCTTTTTTGGGAGTTACACTGGCAGCAATCTTAATTCCTAATCTTTGTTCATTACTACCAGCAGTTAAACCCGTTGGCAAAATTACCCCTAATCCCTGATCTTGCAATTGCCAAGCGATCGAGCGAATAAACTGATAAACTTCGATCGAATCAAGAGAACATTCCTCCGGGTGTCTCTGCTCTAAACTAATTCTAATCGGTTCGTACAATCGCGATGCTAATCCCAATCCTTTTAAGAGAATTTCCTGGGGATTATTGACAACTCTTTGATAACTATGATAACTTTCTTTGCCCTCTAACCAAATCAACTTGGCACTAATGAGAAATTCGGGATCATCTAACGCTTGTAAATAATAGGTGAGTTTCCACGCTGTCCCTAAACTGGGAGGTTGTAAGGATAGACAGACACGGTATTGATTCTCGATTAATTGGCGATTATTGCCATTAACTAAACTTTCTTGGATAGGAAACACCCAGTTATTATAAGCATTTTCTAGGCGCTGTAAATTCTTGGCTTCTAAGGCAATCTCACGATGATCACCGCTTAAAGATTGTAGCCAAGGTTTTACCATCAATGACGGCGAAATATTAACAGTACTATCTATCTTTTGTCGCAAACGAGCATCGACAATATTTTTTAAGCAATCGAGAATAATTGTTTGTGGTTCGCTATTTTCTTGATAGGCAAGACAGACCGGGGGGATGGTTTGGATAAACTTAGCTAAACGAGTGCGATCGATGGTACTATCTAGCAGGGGATACCAGCAACTTTCACCCTGATTTATTCCCGCTAAAAATTTCCCTCTTGCTAATAAATCTAAACTCCAACGGTGCAAATACAGCCAAAATCGTAGATCATTGCCGATAAATTCGGCCTTAGCTAGGGGCAATTTTTCCCATAACCGCACTATCATCCCCGCAGAAAAAGTTAATCCCGATATCTGCCATGGTTGCCAAGACAAGGATTTAGTTGAGGGTTCGAGAATTTGCCCCGACAGCAGCGGTAAAAAATATTTTTTCCTAGGGGGAGAATAACTAGGCAAACTGAGCTTGATTGATTCTGGAGAATAGCAGTCAAGCTGAGGAGAAAATTTCTCGATAAATTGGGCTAATGCCCCAGATTCTAGACAAAAAGGATGATTTTCCTTTGTTTCACTTAATTCCTTCCCTTGCCACTGTTCACCCCAAAGAAAAAAAACACTATCCTGCGAACCAATCAGCCAATTACCGTGTAGAGTAGTCATTATGAAATAGGGAAATTCCTTTAAAAAACTTGCTGTTGAAAAGGTAACAAATCTCGATTTTGTCGCTTCTTCTGACGTTAAGAGCCTCTAATCTTCTATTTTACTGGACAAGGGCTGATTTCTCAAGTAGAATCTAGTTCAGCGATTAGCCCCGATCGAATGGTTATTATCAGTAATAATAAATAGAGTTATTTTAAACTATGTACAAATCGATCGCCCTAACCCTCGCGCTCAGTCTTCCCCTTAACTTCTCCCTAGTTGGTCAGACGGAAGATTTAAACCACCTACAGCAATTATTATCCACCCGAAAATGTCCCCAATGCGATCTGAGCGGTTCAGGGTTAGTGCAATCGAATCTAGTCGGGGCAAAATTAAATGGGGCCAATCTCGTCGGTGCTAATCTTAGTCAAGCTAATTTAAGTGGGGCGGATCTGAGTGGTGCTAATTTAACCGGAGCCTCTCTTTTTGGTGCTAATCTGACTGGAGCGAACTTAACCGGAGCAATCTTGACGGGTGCGGATTTAAGAGGTGCTTATCTCAATAATGCTAACCTCGACAACACTAAACTAGACACTGCATACGTGCAGGGTGCGGTGGGAATTCCCAGTAGTGCCGGTACTCCTGAACTATTCTACGGACTAGGGATGGTGGAAGGAAAACAGGGACGCACCAGCGCCGCCATAGAAAATTTTAATAAAGCCTTGACAATTAACTCAGAATATGCTCCAGCTTATCTGGCCCGGTCCATGGCTCACTATCGTCTGGGACAAAATGCTCTAGCGGCCCAGGATGCTCAAATGGCTTCGACTCTCTTTCAACGCCAAGGCAATACCCCCGGTCACGAAGCAGCAGAGAATTTTATTAAAGGCATGGAAATCGCCCTAAAACCGCAAGAACAAGGTGGTGGCAACGCTCAATTAGACCAAATGGTGCAGGGGATTGGTTCTCTGCTCTTACAGTTTGTTTTACCCGCTTTGGGACTGTTTTAATCCTCGTCCGCTGGCTCTTCTAAATGTTCCGAGACCGCGTAATAAAGGTCAAGAACATGGTGATCGGCAAGACGATAAAAGACTCTCCGTCCCTGTTTTTGGTATTTAACTAATCTTAAGGCTCTTAGGGTTCTTAACTGGTGCGATACGGCCGATTCACTCATCCCTAAGTCGTCGGCTAAGTCACAAACACATAATTCTTGTTTGGCTAAAAGCGACAGAATTCTTAGGCGGTTGGCATCCCCCAAAAGGCTGAAAAATTCGGCCATTTTTTGGGCTTTTTCGATTTCTAATCCCTGCAAGTGCTGGAATTTCGCCTCTTGGTGATGGGATTCCCCACAAACCGGTGCTATTTTCTCTAGGGCCATATTTTTTCCTGATCGGTTATTAAGGGAAAGTTGAGAAAGGGAGGTATCGATCAAATCTTCCATGCCGATACTTGTCCCTTTCTTCCCAATAACTAAATTTAAACGCAACCACAGCCCTGGTGTCCACAGCCTTTCTCGTTAACGTGACCATTGGCACAAGCTTGGCAACAGTAGTATTTATCGTTTTCTTTGATGGCATCGGCGATCGATACTACACACTTACAGGATTTACAAGCACATTTCATGGTGGTGACAGCGATCATGGTTACTACCTCTGAACTTCTTTACTGACTTTATTATAACATCTGAACAGATGTTCATGGATTGAACAAAGTTAAATTTTTCTAAAACTCAGACGGGTGGGAAGTTCTCCTTGATCAGTGATCAGATTTGAGTTTTCAGTTTGCATATAGAGCTTTTCACGTTACTGAGGTATCGACAAGTTTTGCCAACAAAGAGTTTAACCCCCTTGCCCATGCCTCATTCTGATGAAAACTGCTATATATAGTCTAAGGTAGAAAAAAGTTAAATACTGACTAAACCGCCCAATCATAACAACTTAGGCGACAAATTCTGATGTTATTAGCATTAAAACAACTAACTGTTACCCCAGGCGACCGCCTGTTGTTAACTTCACTCACTTGGCAAGATTATGAAAAAATTCTTGACGAATTGGGAGAGCGACGGTCAATTCGTCTATCTTATAGTCAGGGAACTTTAGAAGCAATGACTCCTCTTTTTATTCATGAAAATACCAAAGTTTTAATCGGGGATTTGGTTAAAGTTCTCCTGGATGAATTAGAGTTAGACTATGAACCCGCCGGATCAACAACCTTTAAAAATCAGCAAATGGATCAAGGAATAGAACCAGATGAGTCTTTTTATATCGGAAATTGTGCTGCCGTTAGGGGAAAAAAGCGACTTGATCTGGCTATTGATCCCCCTCCCGATTTAGCCATTGAAATTGATATCACTAAGCGAACTCGATTTAATAATTATGAGCGATTGGGTGTTCCTGAATTGTGGCGATATGATGGGGAGAGACTGGAAATCAATGTTTTGCAAGGATCAGAATACGTTGAATCTTGCCAAAGCCGACTATTTTCTCAATTTAATCTAATAGAAAAAATTCCAGAAACGCTACAAAATAGTCAAAAAATCGGTAGTGCAATGGCATTAAAACAATTCCGAATTTGGGTCAAGCAAACGCTTAATCCCTGACTTCAAATGTACAACGAAGTCAGGGAACTGAGGTTTCCTACTGTCTTTTTACTGTTTACTGATTACTGTGTTTAGACGCGGAACAGCCTACCAGCGATCGCCAGCATCGTAAATTGTTAAACGTCCGACTCCTAGAGCTAATCCGGGAGAATTGTCTCCGGGGGGATAAGCAGTAATTCCAAACTGATAGACACCACCATAATCAGGATTTCGTACTGGTTTCAGACCGATGGAAACGGTATTACCAGGGGGGACAGGAGGATCAAAAATGACCGTAATCGTCTGAGTATTGGGGTCAAAGGTAGTGGATTTTAGGGTTAATTTTTCGCCTCGCTGATTGCGATCGCCAAGAAAAGCAAAGGTTTGATCAACAAGAAAAGCAATAGTTTGAATATTAGGCTGCTGTTGTATGGTTACTTTACCCAAGGGCGCCCCGAGAGACGGCGGCAGAGCGATGGTAAGATAGTATTTTGCTCCCCAAGCACGCACGGATTGGAAAGTAGCGAAGAAATTAACCAGAGTGGGAGAACTCTCAAAAAATACTCTGCCATCGGGAAATTGTCCTGCGAGGGAAACAGGAGCATCAAAAGCGAATATAGCAATCAAAGCGAGTTTAGATAGACTTTCAATCTGTTTTAAAGACAAAAAAGGAATTTTCAAGGTAAAAGCTACTATAAAATATTGATTGTCAAGGGGAATTATAGCAAATTCACTTAACCCCAAACCCCTGCCATGATCAGTGATCAGTGATCAGTTATCAGTTATCAGCTTTTTTCTCCCCACTCCCCCAACACCCCACACCCCACTTCATAATTTATAATTCATAATTCACAATTCATAATTCCCCAATCAGGAGTCAGTGATCAGTGATCAGCTTTTTTCTCCCCACTCCCCCACCCCCAACACCCCACACCAGGCGAGAATTTTTGCTAGGGTTAATCGTCTTTATGGAGCATCAGAATTAAGTTTAATTCTCCGTTCTTCCGGTCGTCGTACCGTGATCCGTGACCGTCAACCCCTGCGCCGTCATCTTGATTTTTTGGGCGTGATTAATGCGGTACAATTTTCTAGTCTCGATCTGGATTTAGTGCGCGGTGGTCCGGAAGCTCGCCGAGATTGGTTAGATACTTTATTAATTCAATTAGAACCCCTATACGTTCATATTTTACAGCAATATAATCAGGTTTTACGACAAAGAAATGCCCTCTTAAAAGAGATTCGTAAACAGGAATTAGAGGGAAAAGTTTATGCGGATTTATCCCAACTAAAACTCTGGGATTTACAACTAGCAGAAACCGGTTCAAGAGTAACGAGAAGAAGGGCGCGAGTCCTGCAAAGATTAATTCCTTTAGCCCAAAAATGGCACGAAAGTATTAGCGGAAAAACGGAATTTTTAGAATTACAATATGTTCCCAATGTGCCTTGGCTAGAAGATGATGTCAATGGGGTACAAAGGGCTTTTTTAGATAAGATTGAAACCCGTCGTTTGGCAGAGAAACAACTAGGGACATCGGTAGTCGGTCCGCACCGGGATGAAGTGGATTTTTTAATTAACCAAAACCCCGCTAAATCCTACGGTTCCCAAGGACAACAAAGAACCCTAGTTTTAGCCTTGAAATTAGCGGAATTACAGTTATTAGAGCAGATTATCGGGGAACCTCCCCTACTGCTCCTCGATGATGTTTTAGCGGAATTAGATATCGAACGACAAAATCAATTATTAGATGCGATCGAAGACCGTTTTCAAACTTTAATTACCACCACTCATCTCAGTTCGTTTGAGTCCCGTTGGTTGCAATCTTCCCAGATATTTTCTGTCAAAAAGGGACATATTTTTTATTAGCCTATAGCCTCTCTTTATTTTGCTCTTTGTCTGTATACACCCATAATAACAAAACAGGCCTGCGGCCTGTTTCACTATTAGATTAAGAATAATTAATCCTACCTAATCTCGCGGACTACCGGCTTACCGTCGATAATTTCACCGACGAGAATCAGATCAGCAACCCCGACAAATAAACCATTTTCTAAAACCCCCGGCATATTATTAATAGTTCTTTCCAAATCAGCCGGATCATCGATACTATCAAATTTAACATCGATAACTAAATTGCCTTGATCTGTCACCACGGGGCCAGCTTTTTTCACTCCCATGCGGAGAGAAGGTTTACCACCGAGGGCCTCTAATTTCAGCATCACCGGAGTCATGGCCATGGGTAACACTTCCACCGGCAAAAGAAAAGTCGATCCCAGCTTATCCACCAGCTTATTGCCATCCACTACCACGACGAAAATATCGGCGAGACTATCGACAATTTTCTCCTGAGTATGGGCAGCACCGCCACCTTTAATCAGATTTTTCTGGGGATCCACCTCATCGGCCCCATCGATAGCGATATCCATCTTCACGATGACATCGAGGGTAGTGAGGGGAATTCCGTACTTCCTAGCTAAAACTTGCGCTTGAAAAGAAGTGGGAACCCCGACAATATTGCTGATTTCCCCGCTTTGCAGTCTAGCGCCCAGATACTCGATCGCATAGGCCGTCGTTGAACCAGTTCCCAATCCCACGACCGAATTAGATTGAACTAGATTAGCGGCGGCCTTCCCGACCTCCTGTTTCATGATAATGACCGGATCGATTGCTGTCATGATGCACATTCCTAAAAGCGATATTTTGAACCTCTTAGTTATCGGCTATCCCTTGCCCTCTTGTCAATGCAATTAGGGATTAGTGGCCTGAGCTGCTAACATTTCCTTGAGTTTAGCCAATTCATTGGCCCAACGGGGATCTGGCTGTAAAGCGTCACCATCGCCGGTAACTTTCGGGGTACTACTGCCACCCCGTTCACCCTTGCGTTTTTTGCCGCCGCCACCACCACTACTGGATTTGCGCGGTGCTGCTGTCGTCGGTTTCGGAGTCGGTCTTTCGACTTTTTCGGGGGTTTCTACGCTTGCCTCCGTGCCTTCTGCTTCTTCTCCTTCTTCTTTACCTCCCTTGCTGCGGGGGAGAGCTTTCTCGATTTTGATCGGGTTTTCCATGAAGGATTGGCCGTTGTATTTTTCGATAAACTGGTCGGCTAGTTCATCGCTAGGGACGGTAACGAAGGCAAAACCGCGACATTTGCCAGTTTTGCGATCTTTGATGACTTTAGTGGTAATCGTATCCCCTTCATCGGCAAAAAGCGCCTGTAATTTTTCGCGCTCGACGGATTCTTTGGGCAAATTACCAACGTATAGACGAATGGACATGATAGATTCCTCCAAGTATAGGGTGATTTGACATACTCCCACCGTCAAGCTACGCTGTGACGGGGGATTCTTTCCACATTGCTGTTAGAAATTCCTTGTTCAACGAGACAGCTTAGATTCTCAATGTCTCCATTAAGAATCCAGAGGCCGGACTCTCCCAAGGCGTTTGGGTCGGTTTCTGTTTGCCCAACAGTACCGTTGAGATAATTTCCCAAATATTGTAACCCTTTTTTAAGAATATTTATTGCTGCATTATGATCCCTATCTAAGACTGTTTTACAGTTAGGACATTGATGAGTTCTAGTGCTTAATGTTTTTTGCACTCTCGTCCCACAAACTGAACAATCTTGAGAAGTGAAATGCGGCGGCACAGCAACACAAACAATCCGATAAATCTTGGCAAAATAATTCAACCAGTGAGTGAATTGATACCAAGAAGCATCAGAAATCGACTTGGCAAGCTTACGGTTTTTGACTAAGTTTCTTACCTTTAAAGCTTCATAGACTACCAGATCATTAGACTGGACTAACGCCAAAGCGTCTTTAATTGCTTTGTCTTTACGTTGTCTTGAT
>NZ_JAJTDH010000122.1:0-11417 GCF_021300285.1 Microcystis sp. 49638_E5
TAAGAATAGGCTTTTTCCATACCTCACATTTTAGCATATATTTCGTAAATGTGCTAATATTTAACAGCAAAGCCGCCGTAAAACGGCGGGGTTTCAGACCCAAATTTTCGATGAGCAAACGGATCGGTGTGATATTTTTGGGACCGCCCGGATCGGGAAAAGGTACCCAAGCGGCAAAATTAGCGGAATCTCTGACGATTCCCCATATTTCTACCGGTGAAATTTTACGTCAAGCAATTACAGAGAAGACAGAACTTGGTCAGCAAGCACAAGCTTATGTGGAAAAGGGCGAATTAGTCCCCGATGAGTTGTTATTAGGTTTAATTCAGGAACGTTTAAAACAGCCTGACAGTGCTAAGGGTTGGATTCTTGATGGTTTTCCCCGCACGGTGGCACAGGCGAGCTTTTTAGACGCATTACTGGAAGAATTGGCCGATAGTTACACATTTGTGGTTAATTTGGCTGTACCAGATACGGTCTTAATTGAGCGTCTCATGCAACGGGGTCGTCAAGATGATACTAAAGAAACGATCGCCCGTCGCCTACAGGTTTATATCGACCAAACTGCCCCCGTTTTAGATTATTACGGTCAAAAAGGGACTCTTAACCATATCGACGGTAATCAACCGATGGACGCGGTTACTGCCGCTCTAACAGCAGTTGTCACTCCTGTTTAAAGTTTCTCTCAGTCAGTAATCAGTAATCAGTCAGTAAAAATTACAACTTTTTATAAGTTTTTTATATCAAACAAGCTTTAATAGTTGAGAATATTTGAATTTACATTTCGCAATATTTACCTTTTCTTAAGAATTTATTGAAAATAATTCTCATTTGTTTACGAGGTTGCAATACTTCCAGCGATTATGGTATAATTTCGCAGTATGAAATGATGGGTTTTTCTGTGCTTTTTAGGGTTTTTAGCTGTCTGGTGATCCTGAAAACCCTTGCTAAATCTACACTGACCTATTCAGCAACAGCAATAAATGGCAGTTAAAGAGCCTTTTTTAAGCCAACCCGTTGATCAATTAATTGTGTAGTTTTGTTGCAAAGAGAAAGTTTTTTTGACAAAAAGAACAAAGTGTGCTGCTGAGTGATCTATATTGCTTTTATTTATTCTCCCCACACCCCACACCCTACACCCCACACCCCACACCCCACACCCCACACCCTAATCTCCTAGAAGGGAAACTTTACCCTTGCCCCTGCGTCTTGAGCTTCTAAGCAAACAAGCGCCACGCTTGCGATAGAATAGATTGGACTTAGCCTAAATGGGGTCAGCGAAAGAATGTGCGGAATTGTTGGCTATATCGGAACCCAAACAGCGATCGATATTCTCCTAGCTGGATTGGAACGTTTAGAATATCGGGGTTATGATTCGGCAGGGATTGCCACAATTCTCGAAGGTGAATTACATCGAGTCCGCGCCCAGGGAAAACTCTACAATCTGCGGGAAAAATTAGAACAGGAAGTTAATCCCTCCCAAATTGGCATCGGTCACACCCGTTGGGCAACCCACGGCAAACCCGTAGAAAGTAATGCCCATCCCCACACCGATAACAGTCAACGGGTGGCAGTGGTACAGAATGGCATTATCGAAAACTTTCAGGCATTAAGAACAGAATTAAAGGAAAAAGGCTGTATATTTGACTCAGAAACCGACACAGAAGTTATTCCCCATCTAATCGCCAGTTATTTACCCAAACCTACCGATGAAGAATACTTGGGGGTGAGTCCTTTCCTCAAGGCAGTTTTAAAGGCAATTGAACGTTTAGAGGGTGCTTTTGCCCTAGCGGTAATTAGTCCCGATTATCCCGATGAATTGATTGTCGTGCGGCAACACGCTCCTTTAATCATCGGTTTTGGTCAGGGGGAGTTTTTCTGTGCCTCCGATGTCAGTGCTTTGGTTCCCCATACCCGGGCGGTGCTGTCCTTGGATAATGGCGAAATCGCTCAGTTAACACCCTTGGGAGTAGAAATCTATAATTTTGAGGGAAAAAGAGTCCGTAAAAACCCCAGAGTCCTCGATTGGAGTCCGACAACCGTAGAAAAACAGGGTTATCGTCACTTCATGCTCAAGGAAATCTACGAACAACCAGGAGTGGTGCGCGACTGTTTAGGGACCTATCTGCATCCCCATTGGACAGCAGAAAATGGGGATAATGTCAACCCGATAAATATTAATTTTTCTGAGGAAATTTACGATAATTTAGAACATATTCAGATTTTAGCCTGTGGGACCAGTTGGCACGCTAGTTTAGTCGGTAAATACTTGATTGAGCAGTTGGCAGGTATTCCCACAAGAGTACAGTACGCCTCGGAATTTCGCTATGCACCCACCCCCCTGATGCCCAATACTTTAACCATCGGGGTGACGCAATCGGGGGAAACAGCCGACACTTTAGCAGCGTTGGAAACGGAAAAACAGCGTCGTTTAGGATTAGGAAAAAAATATCAGGCCCGGATTATTGGGATTACTAATCGCCCCGAAAGTACCCTAGCACAAATGGTCGATCAGATTATTAATACTCAGGCGGGGATCGAAATCGGGGTGGCGGCAACTAAGAGTTTTACCGCCCAGTTATTGGGTTTTTATCTCTTAGCTTTGGATTTATCCTATCGTCGTCAAACTTTGTCTTTAGAGAGAATCGAGCAAATTATTAATGAAATGCGATCGCTGCCAAGATCGATCGAAACTGTCCTAGAAACACAGGAAAAAGCGATCGAAGAATTAGCCCATGAATTTAATGACACCCAGGACTTTATTTTCTTGGGACGGGGGATTAATTTCCCCATCGCTTTAGAAGGGGCCTTAAAACTCAAAGAAATCAGTTATATTCATGCGGAAGGCTATCCAGCCGGAGAAATGAAACACGGACCAATCGCGCTTTTAGATGCAAAAGTTCCCGTAGTAGCGATTGCGATGCCGGGGGTAGTTTATGATAAAGTTCTCTCCAATGCACAGGAAGCAAAAGCAAGGGATGCGCGGTTATTGGGAGTAGTTGCTGACAACGATACGGAAGCACCAAAAGTCTTTAATGATTTGTTGTATGTGCCGGAAGTTGAGGAATTATTATCGCCAATTTTAACAGTAATTCCCCTACAATTGCTCTCCTATCATATCGCAGCCCGTCGCGGTTTAGACGTGGATCAGCCGCGCAATTTAGCCAAAAGTGTCACGGTAGAATAGGGTTCGGTTGGGTTGAAAGTGTGGTTTAAAGGTCTATTTACACTGAATCGGAACCTATGAATCTTTATGCAACTTCTCAGAATGGGGTTTTAATTCGTCTGACAGAGGAGAGATGGAAACACATTATCAGTGGACATAGTGAATTAGTATCGTATCAAGCGGAGATATTGGAAACCATTCGCTATCCTGAGAAAATCCTAGTAGGAAACCATCAGGAATTGTTGGCAGTTAAACAAATAGTTTCTGGAAAATATCTAATCGTTGTTTATCGAGAATTATTAGATGAGGGATTTATTATTACTGCTTATTTAACCCGTCTTCTTCGTGAATTAACCAAGAGGAAACAAATATGGCCATAACTAGCATTAATATTCAATCTTATCTTAACTTCGCCAAGATGATTCACGCTCTGCCTCAGCAAGATTTTTGGACAGCTTATGATGCAAAAGCAGATATTTTGTATATTAATTTTCATCAACCATCTTTACCAGCGGATGATAGCGAATTAACAGATAATGATGTGATTATTCGTTATCAAGGGGATAAGATCATTGGGTTAAGTATTCTCAATGTTAGTAAAATCCAATGATGCTAAGTAGCTGGTTATAATTAAATTAAAAATGGATTTTAGGTTCGATCCCCCCTTAATCCCCCCTTGATAAGGGGGGTGCCGATCCCCCCTTAATCCCCCCTTGATAAGGGGGGTAAGCTTGGCTAGAAAAGGCTTTAATTAGTGATTGCAAAGCGATCGCTAGGCAAGATTGCCAGATAAAATTGAGAAACTGAGCTATATAGGAGCGATCAATCTTTGTGTCCTTTGTGTCTTTGTGGTTCGTTCCACCCCCTAGCCAGTTTTAGAATATATTTTACCCAGAAAACCTAAGAGACCCCCCGATTTTCAGTACAATATTACTGCAATATTAAAAGCAGTGAACAAATAAACAGCGATGATCACCGGCGAATTAAAATCCAAAATAGATAAACTTTGGACAACCTTCTGGAATAACGGCATTAGTAACCCGCTTTCGGTAATCGAGCAGATTTCCTATTTACTCTTCATCAAGCGCCTAGATGACCTAGAACTGGCTAAGGAGCGTAGGGCCCAACGATTAGGCGAAAACCTCGAAAATCCCACCTTTACCCCCAGCCAACAGCATATCCGTTGGTCCCGCTTCAAAAATATCGATGATGCCGAGACAATGCTCCAGATTGTCCGGGATGAAGCGTTTCCCTTTATCAAAGATCTGGGACAGTTTTCTAAGGGTAGCACCTACGCTAAACACATGAAGGACGCGGTGTTTCTCATCGCCTCCCCGGCCCTGCTGGCCACGGTAATCGAGCAAATTGAAAAAATCCCCATGGAGGATCGGGACACCAAAGGCGACCTTTACGAGTATATGCTCTCGAAACTGAGTACAGCCGGGACTAACGGACAGTTTCGCACACCGCGCCATATTATCAAAATGATGGTGGAGTTATTAGCGCCGGGACCCCGGGAGGTTATCTGTGATCCGGCCTGTGGCACAGGAGGCTTTTTAGTAGCGGCTGCCGAGTATGTGCGGGAGTTAAAGGACAGCGAGGGGGGACGTTTGCTCCATGAACGCGGCAACCTAGAGCATTTCAATAACCAAATGTTCCACGGTTTTGATTTCGATGGGACGATGTTACGCATTGGCAGCATGAACCTGATGTTACACGGTATCGAGCAGCCGATTATCGAGGCCCGGGATTCCCTATCGGAGGATCACGCCGGGGTAGAGGATAGTTTTACCATGATTCTGGCTAATCCACCGTTTAAGGGTTCGCTGGAGAAGTCCACTATTGCCAAGGATTTATCGAAAATCATCGACACCACTAAAACCGAGTTATTATTCATGGCCCTGTTTTTGCGCTTGCTGAAGACGGGGGGAAAAGGTGCGGTAATTGTGCCGGATGGGGTGCTATTTGGCTCGTCCAAGGCCCATAAGGACATCCGCACCATCTTGGTAGAAGAACATAAGCTAGAGGGGGTGATATCGATGCCGTCGGGGGTGTTTAAACCTTATGCGGGGGTATCTACTGCGATCCTGATTTTTACGAAGCTGGGGGTAAGGGAAAAGGGGACTGACTTCGTTTGGTTTTATGACATGGTGGCGGATGGTTTCTCTCTCGATGATAAGCGCCAACCGATTGCCGATAATGATATCCCAGACTTGCTGCGCTGTTGGCAGCAACGCGACTCCGCTAAGGATACCAATCGCCAAGCAAAGGCGTTTTTTGTGCCTCGCGAGGAGATTCAGGCCAATGCTTATGATCTATCAATTAACCGCTATAAGGAGATAGAGTACGAGGAAGTGAGCTATGAGCCGCCGAAGGTGATTTTACAGAAGTTAAGGGCTTTAGAGGCTGATATTCGTCAGGATTTGGACGCATTAGAGGAGATGTTAGGAGATTAGGAGATGAAAAATCTACAGCTAGAGGTTATTCTGCGGGAGATAAAAGATTATTTCCATCTGCTCTATCAAAACCAATTACAGAAAATCGTCCTTTACGGTTCCCAAGCACGGGAAGATGGACGGGAAGATTCTGATATCGATCTTTTGGTCATTCTTTCTGGTGTGGTGGATCCTTATCAGGAAATTGACCGCACGAGTGAATTTATCGCTAGGCTTTGCCTTGATTATAATGTGGTTGTTTCCCGTCATTTTATCTCTGCGGCAAAGTTCCAGAGCGGAGATAATCCATTTCTTGACAATATACGGCGCGAAGGGGTTACGCTTTGAGCGATGATTGCATTGGTAGTTTTGCTCAACCGAAAGGATATTTGATTTATGTTTGAAAATAAGATTTGTCGGCATTTAGAGGGGATGTGATGACTGTAACGACAAAGCAACAGGTAATCAGTCTGCTAGAGCAAAATCAAGGGGAATTACGGCGATTGGGAGTTAGTCGCTGTGGTTTGTTCGGATCTTTTCGGACAGAGCAGACGACAGAGAAGAGCGATGTGGATATTTTGGTGGTGTTTCAACCCGGGATGAAGACATTTAATAATTTTATGGATTTATGTTTCTTTTTGGAGGACTTGTTTGGTCGGAGTGTGGATCTGGTTACACCTGAGTCGTTGAGTCCTTTTTTTGGACAACGAATTCTCGATGAGGTGGAATATGTCCCCTTCGGTTCGTGAGTTTTAGTCCACCGAAAAGATATTTGATTTATGTTTGAAAATAAGATTGATCAGGTTTTACACGCGTTAAAGGAGATGTTGGTATGAGATATATGATTCCTTTAGGAGAAGTGGCGGAATTTATTAATGGAGCGGCGTTCAAACCAGAAGACTGGCATGAAAATGGGCGGAAGATAATTAGAATTCAAAACCTCAATGATTCAAGTAAACCCTATAATCTCACGACCAGAAATGTTGATAAAAAATATGAGGTAAATACAGGAGATATTTTGGTTTCTTGGTCTGCCAGTTTAGGTGTCTTTGAATGGCTAGAAATGGAAACAGCTTGGCTAAATCAACATATATTTAAGGCAATTCCAGATAAAGCAAAAGTACATAAAAATTACTTCAAATACTCTCTAGGTAAAGCCCTCAATGATATGGAGTGCTACTTGCATGGTGCGACTATGAAACACGTAAATCGCAAGGAGTTTCT
This sequence comes from Microcystis sp. 49638_E5, assembly GCF_021300285.1. Taxonomy (NCBI): domain Bacteria; kingdom Bacillati; phylum Cyanobacteriota; class Cyanophyceae; order Chroococcales; family Microcystaceae; genus Microcystis; species Microcystis sp. 49638_E5. The sequence continues at coordinate 6,826 of NZ_JAJTDH010000122.1, forward strand.
ATCGACAAAAATATATGTACCACCCCTCGAAGAACAGCGAAGAATTGCGGCAATTTTGGATAAAGCGGATGGGGTGCGACGCAAGTGCAAAGAGGCAATTCGGTTGACTGAGGAGTTATTGCGATCAACTTTCCTAGAGATGTTCGGTGATCCTGTTACTAATCCGAAAGGGTGGGAGATAGTCAAAATAGAAAACATTATTGAGCTAGTTTCTGGGCAAGTAGATCCCAGAGAATCGCCATATTCAAATATGCTTCACGTTGGGGGAGATAATATCGAGTCTGGAACTGGCGAGATAAGTGGATGCAAAACTCCCGCCGAATTGTCCCTAATTAGTGGAAAATACTTGTTTCGTAAGGGTGACATTCTTTACTCCAAGATTCGACCATATCTCAATAAAGTTTCTCTACCTGACTTTGATGGCGTGTGTAGTGCCGATATATATCCAATTCGAGTAAATCATAGTTGTGTGACGCCGATTTATATGACCTCTATTCTAAGAAGTAAGGGTTTCCTAGAATATGCTGAGAAGCACTCGACTAGAACAAATATCCCCAAGATAAACAGAAAAGCATTGCTGAGTTTTGAATGTCCTTTGCCACCATTAGGACTTCAAAATCAGTTTACGAACAGCGCAAACAAAATCTTAAAAATTAAAGACCACGAGAAAACGGGAGTCGATAAAGCGAACAATCTCTTTAATTCCCTTTTACAAAGAGCATTTAGGGGGGAACTGTAGCCATGGCAGCCGGCGGATTACTGCCATAATCTTGTGGGAAATGCCATTAAAAAAGACCGTTGGACAATTAACCAAGATTCCTATCATCTCACACTGTCACGCGGGAAAACCCTAGATAAAATAACCGAACTTGCTGTTTTTTTATATAACTGTTAAACAATAATCAGGTAAAATATAGAGATAGCCAAAACTTTGGGAATAATAGAGTTATAGACTGGGGAGCGCAATATGGACTCAAACTTCTCCTTCCTGCGAGATCAATTCCCGACAATCTACGATCATGCCAGCCAAGCGGAGGGATTAGTTTTCAGCAACCCCCGGGCCAGTTGCTTCTATACCCGTTTTGTCCTAGAACAAATGGTCTGCTGGCTCTATAAAAACGACCCCTACCTGCAACCGCCCCGGGACAATAGCCTAGGCGCTCTCATCCACGAGCAAACCTTTAAAGATAACCTTAAACCAGGACTTTTCGGCAAAATTCGCACCATCCACAAAGTCGGCAACAACGCCGCCCACCATACCAGCCCCATCAGTGAACGGGACTCCCTGCACCTGATCGAGGAACTATTTCATCTCACCTACTGGCTGGTGCGCTACTATGGGCAGAATGGGCGAAAATTGGGCGATATTAGCTTCGAGCGCCAGAAGATACCGGCGGCCGCACCCCCCGCTCCCAAACAACTGCAAGACCTAGAAAAACGCCTGTCCCAAAGCGATGCCCTGCGCCAATTGGCCGAAGCAAAACAGCGCCAAACCGAGGCCGAACTGGCAGCCGCTAGGGCCGAACGGGATGCCCTCCTCGCCCAAAATCGAGCGATCGCTGACCGGCACGACTACAACGAAGCCGACACCCGCCGCTACCTGATCGATGTACTACTCCAAGAGGCCGGCTGGGATACCAAAGCCCCCAACGCCACAGAGTTCGAGGTGTGGGGGATGCCCATCCAAAAGCCGGGGGATACTGGGCGCGGTTTCGTCGATTATGTACTATGGGGTGATGACGGCAAACCCCTCGCCCTCGTGGAGGCAAAACGCACCAGCAAAAGCCCCGACAGCGGACAAGATCAGGCCAAACTCTACGCCGACTCCTTAGAAAAAAACTACAACCAACGCCCCGTTATTTTCTACAGCAACGGCTATGAAACCTATCTCTGGGATGATCTCACCTATCCCCCCCGTCCCGTCCTCGGTTTCCTGCGAAAAACCGAGCTAGAACGGCTAATTTTCCGCCGTTCCCACCGTAAACGCCTCAGGGACACCGCCATTAACGAGGATATCGTCGGCCGCCCCTACCAGAAAGAGGCCATCCGCCGCATTACCCAAACCTTTGAAGAAAAGTGCGCCCGTAAGTCCCTGTTGGTTATGGCCACGGGAACCGGTAAAACTCGAACTGCGATCGCATTGGTGGAACTGCTCAAGAGTGCCAATTGGGTAAACCGAGTCCTGTTTCTGGCCGATCGCAATGCCCTATTAAAGCAAGCCTATCGAGCCTTTCAGCGTCATCTACCCAGCGTTACCGTCCTGCATCTGACCCGCAGCAAAGACGTGACGGGGGCTAACGTCATCTTCTCCACCTATCAAACCATGCTCAACGCCATTGATCGCATGGATGCAGAGGGGCGAATCTTTGGGGTGGGTTATTTTGACCTAGTGATCGTCGATGAGGCCCATCGCTCCATTTATCAGAAATACGGCGAAATATTCGATTATTTTGATGCCCTGCTGGTGGGGCTAACTGCCACGCCGCGCTCGGAAATAGACCGGGACACCTACCGCATTTTCCAGCTACCCCAGGGCGTGCCTACCTTCGCCTACGAGTTAAATGATGCCGTTAGGGATGGCCACCTCGTCCCCCCCAAGGGCGTTACTGTGCCGTTTAAGTTTCTGCGTACTGGGGTTAAATACAGTGAGCTAACCCCACAGGAGCGGCTAGACTACGAGGAGAAGTTCCGGGACGAGGAAAGCGGCGAACTACCGCAGGCAATTAACGCAGCTGCCTTTAATGACTGGTTGTTCAATATCGACACCGTGGATCAAGCATTAGAATTATTGATGCAACGGGGGCTAAAGGTCAACAGTGGCGATCGATTGGGTAAAACGATTATTTTTGCCCGTAATCACCGACACGCCCAATGTATCTGCGATCGCTTTAACAGTAACTATCCTCACTACAAAGGTCATTTCGCCAAAATTATTGACAGTCACGACAATTACGCCCAGAGTCTGCTCGATCAGTTCAGCGAAGCCAACAAAGAACCGATTTTAGCCGTCTCGGTGGATATGCTCGATACCGGCGTAGATGTGCCGGAAGTGGTCAATTTGGTCTTTTTTAAGCCCGTATTCTCCCGGGTGAAGTTCAATCAGATGATCGGGCGCGGGACCCGTCTCTGTCAGGATTTGTTTGGGCCTGGCAACCATAAAACCGAGTTTCTGGTCTTCGACCTCTGCGGTAATTTCGAGTATTTCGAGCAGGATATCGATGAAACAAGCCAGAAAATACCCGAAAGCCTCACCAGTCGCCTAGTTAAACATCGCCTCGAGTTGGCAACCCGTCTCGCTCCCTCCAAGCCAAGCGCGACACCTAGGGCAAGAGAGCAGTCCTCTACTTACAAAGTCGAGCGGGCCGACGACCTATACACGAGTTTGCTCGATGCACTCCATCAACACATCGCCACCATGCCCCGGGATAATTTCCTCGTGCGTCGTCGCTTGCCGCAGGTGGAAACCTTTAGTCAGCGCCAGCGTTGGAACAACCTCAGTCAGGAGGACGCGGCCACCATTGCCGACTCCTTGGCCGGTTTACCCAATAGTCTGCCCAATGAGGATCCCCTGGCCAAGGAATTCGACCTTCTCTGTGTGAAACTGCAATTAGCCATTCTCAAGGCCGACCGTAGTTATGAGCGATTGCGGGACAAAGTGCGGGATATTCTCGGTCAACTGGAGACTAAGCCCGATATCCCGATGATTAAGGGACAATTGGCCTTTATTCGCGAGCTGCAGGACGAAAGCTGGTGGACCGGCGCAACGCCGTCGGGAGTGGAGAGGATCCGGGTTCGCATCCGAGATCTGGTCAAGTTTATCGATCGCCAAAAGCAGCAGATCGTGATCACCGATTTTGTCGATGAGATGGGGGAGGTGCAGATTGTCGATATTCCCACCCATCAGACCGGTTTTAGTCGCGAACAGTATCGCCGGAAAGTCGAGGCCTATATCCGTCAGCATCAGGATCACCTTGCGATCGCTAAGTTGCGGCGCAATATCCCCCTAACGGAGACGGATTTATCTGCCCTAGAGGAGATGCTATTTTCGGCCGCAGAAATTGAGAGCCGTCAGCGTTTTGAGGAGGTCTTTGGCCAGACAAAAAGCCTCAAGCTCCTGATCCTGGAAATCGTCGGACTCGATCCCGCAGGGATCCGCGTAGCGGCACGCCAAGCGGCTAAACAAGCTTTTGGCCGTTATTTGCAGGGGACAAACTTCTCGGCCAATCAAATCCGTTTTATCGAAAATATCATCGATATGCTCGCTAAAAACGGAGTTATCAATCCGGGGGCGCTCTACGAGCCTCCTTTTACTGATAACCATCCCGAAGGTCTAGATGGGATGTTTAATGATCAGGAAGCTGATCGGATCGTCTCGATTTTGCGATCATTTAATGAGTCCGTTGATGCGGTTTAAGAACAAGCGCGGTTGATGTAATTGTAATAAGTAGCTGGTTATAATTAAATTAAAAATGGATTTTAGGCTCTTCGGGAATTGTTATGCAAATAATTAACTTAAAATAAAATTCGATGAGAGTGCCTACGCTCAAAAGTATCTGAAATCCATATAGGGAAGGACTTAAGGCATCAACAGG
>NZ_JAJTDH010000040.1:0-64858 GCF_021300285.1 Microcystis sp. 49638_E5
TTCTCCTCCTTTTCGTTAATTTTAAAATTGTGTTTCCTGACGGGGAATATAGACTCCTAAGGCGGCCGGAATAACTCGAAACATGGCGGGAGTAGTGCTAGTAATTTCGCCATCTGTGTTAATACTATGGGGTTTACGAGTCTGAATTTGAATTTCTTTCCCCTTAAGAGTTCTCACCCAAGATAATAAACCCTGTTGTCCTCGCGGTAATGTCCATAAAAGCGGGAAAATTTGCCACCAGTGTTCAATTTCTAGGCTATATAAATCTAATCTTTGATCGTCGATTTGGGCATCATGAGCGATCGGCATTCCTCCCCCATAATAACGACCATTTCCGATCGCTATTTGTAGGGTTTTAACTTTGATATTTTGGCCATCAATACCGATCATAGCGGTAAAAGGACGAGTTTTACTTAATACCTGTAAAGCTGTCCAAGCGTAGGCCAAAATCCCCAAACGTCGCTTTAAACCCTTGTTCAGTTTTTGGGTAATTTTCACACTTAATCCTAAACTAGCCACGTTGAAAAAGTATTTATTATTTACCCAACCTAGATCGATATATTTTAAATTACCTTCCGCAATAATTCGACAGGCTTCGGCAATAGAATTCGGTATCCCTAAAGTCCTGGCTAAATCATTAGCCGTTCCCAAAGGTATAATGCCTAGGGGCAGTTGAGTTTCTACCAACACATCCACCATAGCATTAAGAGTCCCATCGCCACCACCGACGATAACTAAATCAATATTAGAGCGATATTTTTCCATCAAAAAAGGTATATCTTCTACCTTTTTCAAAGGGACGCTGATAATTTCAAAATCCCAATGATTGAGCAGATCGACAGTTTGAGCAAAGTTTTCTTTACCCTTGCGCGAGTGACGATTGATTAGCAGTAAAGCTCTTTTAGTCATAGGTAAGTTTCTCAGTAGCATCAATATCTGAAGATAGACCAACACCAGCTTTTTGAGAGATTGTATATAGACTTGGCCGCAACCCGAGCCACCAAAGCCTTGTAGGGACTGAAAACAGTTGGTTTTCCCACAAGCTGGTGATGGGATTTGAACCCGCGACCGGCTGATTACAAATCAGCTGCTCTACCACTGAGCTACACCAGCATTTTTTACCAACCCATTATAACATAAATAGGGTCTGCTGAAAAAGTTTTTCGTGGGGGCAGGGTGTGGGGTGTAGGGTTTTACCCATTTTCAGGGAAAAAGTGCCTAAATTTCCCCCCCGATCACCCCAAAGTCTGGCACTTTTTGATGGGAAAAAAGTCTAAAATTCTTATCCAACAAGGTTTTTAGATTTATTCAGCAGACCCTAAATAGACCAAGTGGTCACTGAGCCTTGTCGAAGTGTGGATATTTTTTCTTGTCGAGCATATTCATCACCCTGCTTTCCTTCCCCAGTCAGCTGCCCGGAGACTAGGGACCGATACACAGACATTCAATGAGTCAAAAGGGATGACCAATAATTAGTTATCACTGACCATTGACCGTTTAATAAGAGCCAGATTAATCCCCCTATTCCGAAGAGAATAGTCAAGACATAAAATTGTGATTGACCGGAAACATTATACTTTAAGGCACTGCCGCTAAAAATCGTCGCTAAACTGACCAAATTAACCAGACCATCAATAATATAACGATCGAGCCAAGCGGTAATTTTGGACAGGCTGCCCACCGCCAAAACCACGGTAAACTGATAGATGCGATCGAGATAAAAGTCATAAGCGAACAAATCTTGCAGGAATCGCAGTATTAACCCGGTTGGTCTGGCCCAAGCTCGTCTTAACTCTACCATTGACCCGATAACTAGGCCAATTACTCCAGAGGCCATCAGTAAGGGAAAACCCCAGACAATAGTGAAACTCCGGTTATTAAGGAGGGGATTGGTGAAAGATAGCCAAAAATCCCAACGTAGGGGAATAATCGGGGCCAATAAAACGATTAAAATCAATGATACCATGGGCAAAGCCATTGGCCAAGCCACTTCCGGGGTGCGATGGGTTTTACTTTGGGTTTGTCCCAAAAAGACTAAACGAAAGACCCGAGTAAGATTGACGATGCTAAGACAATTAACAAAGATTAAAACCGCTAATAACCACCAAGGAATCGCCCATTCGCCACTTAACCACCGTTTTAACGTCCAAAACATCCCTAGGGGCATTAAAACCGTCATCCCCGCGGAACCTCCTAAAAAAGCCGTGGTCGTGGCTGGCATTCTTGACCAAATTCCCCCCATTTCCGTGATATTTTGGTTACTGGTGGTGAGAATTAATGCTCCTGCGCTCATAAACAATAAGGCTTTTGCCACCGCATGGGAGAATAAAATTAGTAAAGCGATATCCACATGACCTAATCCCACCGCCACAAAGACCAAACCGAGATAGGCACTGGTGGAGTGGGATAAAGCGCGTTTAATATCAATTTGGGACAAGGCCATCAGAGAAGTCCCAATGGCCGTCATTGTCCCCAACACTATTAAAACATTGGCAGCGATCGGAGATAGGGTAAACACCGGCTGCAGCTTAATTAAAACATAGGCCCCCGCCGAAACCACGATCGAATTCCGCAGGATTCCGGCTGGATTTGGTCCCTCCATCGCCTCATCTAGCCACAAATTCAGGGGAAATTGGGCGCATTTACCCGTTGGACCAGCAATAAGGGCTAATCCTAACAAAGTCGCCGTCAGAGGCGGTACAGGGTTATTTACCGCCCAATTTTCTAACTGAGAAAAACTCAATCCCTCTCCGTAACTGGACAGAGCCACCAAACCCATCAATAAAATAATATCGCCGACGCGCTTGGTTAAAAAGGCATCTCGGGCTGCGGTTACTACCAAAGGTTGGGCATACCAAAAACCGACGAGGAGATAGGTAGAGACTGTTAACATCTCTAGGAAAGCGTAACTGAATAGTAGGGAGTCACTCAGGGCAATTCCCCCCAAAGCTGCCTCAAAAAAGCCCATTAAGCCATAAAATCTCGCCAAAGACCAATCCTTTTCCATGTAGCCAAGGGCATAGATTTGGGCCAAGAGACTGACGAGGGTAATCACTTCCAGCGTCCCCAAACTGACGGGAGAAAGTTCGATCGAAAGAGATAAACTAAGATCGGCCACTTTTACCCATTCAAAAGCCAGTTTAATCGTCTCTCGATGCCAAATTTGATTAAAAGCGATCGTTCCGTGTATTAACCCTAAGACGGTCATCAATAGATTAATATAAGCCGCCGGCCGCGGACCGGTGCGACTAATAATGCCTAAAGACCAAGGTAGGGTTAAAATCGAACCAATTAAGCCATAAATGGGAATTAACCAGCAAGTGTCAAGGAATAAATCTTTCATTCGGGGGGTTATTCAGTTATCAGTTATCAGTTATCAGTGATCAGGTTTAAGTTTTAAGTTATCAGGTTTAGGTTTTCAATTTTCAACAAATTTAGGCTCTTTCACTGGTTACTGATTACTGATCACTGATCAACGGCCATAAAAAACCAATACTCGATCGAGAAGGGAGCGAGTTTAGTCAATTTAGTTATTTTACAGTTAATCCCGCGATCAGGCTAAATGCGCTGTAATAAAGATTTACCGTGGGAATCGGTGCTACAGGTGGCGAATAATTGATATTGACGACTAAGAGCGAGTGCTTGTTCGGTTTCCCGTTGACTCGGTAGCCAGGGTTTGGGATTGCCGTAGGCATAAAAGGCCTCAATACCATCAATACCCAATTCTACCGCCGCCGCTACTAAATCGGCTGCGGGGCGATGGTAACGAAAGGGATGGGCGAGAACCACTAGGGCCCCCGCTTGCTGTAAACTGTTAATGACTCTAGAGGCCAAAGCTAGATCTCCTTCCGGTTTGGCTCTTTGCAGATAGGGAGTCAAAACGGTATGAGTAGGATCGAAACCATAGCCAAGAATATGCACTTCTGTCTCTAAGAGATTCGCCGTAATTTCTACCCCTGTCCAGAGATGGGGTAGAGAACTCTTTAAATGCTGATTTTCCAGCCAAATTTGGGCTTGTCGATAACCTTCGATCGAGTGATGATCAGTAATTGCTAATCCTTTTAGTCCGATATCTAACGCTTGTCTCATCAAGTCTTGGGGACTCATTTGACCATCGGAACAATGGGTGTGGAGATGGAAATTGTAATGGTAGGGACAACTATCATAGCCGACATTTGCCCACACCGCTTTCAGGGCGAGGGTATCTTGAGCTAGGGGTGGAATTGTAGCAGAAACGACCATGCAGTATTGAGGAAATTTCCCAAAGATTACAAATTGTTAACAATCAGCATAGCAAATACCAAAAAAAATTGGGTAGCTGCTGTTACCACTAATACTAAATCCTCTTTCAAAGGTGTGGGGAAGTGGGGAAGTAGGGAAGTGGGGAAATGGGGAAATTAGCCGAACGTGCAGAGATGATGCCCAATCCCGTCATACTTGATCATTACCTGCTGGAAAAAGCTGTATCTATCGGTTGTTAGGAAATCTTTAGGAGATTTGGCTTGAATTTAGACGTCAATAACTTGACATTTCATCTGGCCGAGGTTATAACTAAACTAGAGTGCGTAGTCTACGTACTTTGCCCTAATAAAAAGTAACAAACCACTTAAAATGATCACAAACATCTCTAGACGACTAACCACTGGCGCTCTTGCTATCGCTGGCAGCGTTGCCGCTTTCGGCTTTGCCGGTGCTGCCCCCGCCCAAGCGCAGGCGGAGTGTTCTCTACCATTAGGACAATTGTTTTCTAGTTTCAAGAGTACTCCTTGCCGGGTGGGAGACAAGTTGTTTACATTCATAGACGCATCTCCAGCGTCTGGTCCCATAAATAACGGGGTTCTTCTCATAGATCAACTCGTGTCATCGACGGTAGACAGACACACCTTCAACTATAGACCAACTCCTGCTCTAATGCAATCTTCAGGTACTTTCATCATAGACTACACGATCGAGATCGTTGATGACCCCGCCACTCCCGGCGAAAATGAACTTTTGACGAAGATGTTCAAAGAATTCAGTATTGGCTATGATGCAACTGGCGCAGGTAACTTTGGTATCTCTACGGAGAAGAAAGTTTGGTCAGATAGTATCAATGGGGCGGGTTTGATCGGAAGTTCGATGGCTTCGACCGCGTTGGGTTCTTCTGGTAACGTAGTTACAGTTCCGTCAAACCTCAAGAAACTTTTCGTCAGAGACACTTTCAGTGTCTCTGATACCAGGGGTTCCCTTAACAGTGTCACCAACGACTTCACACAAACAACAAAATCAATTGACATCCCCGAACCCTCTGCTATCCTCGGTATCTTAGCCGTTGCTGGTGTTGGTGCTTTCGCTCGTCGCAAGATCTAGTCACTGCCATTAGAGCAAAAATAATGGAAAAAATAAGCGTTAAAGTCAAACTTAACGCATTTTTTCTTGTCTAGAGACGGGAGTGGGGAGTCTGAGCATTTGTATTAAAATATCCATTGACATCCTCCCCGACGTAAACGAGCGGTGATTCCTCACCACGCCACCTTTTTAGGATGGTCGTTGAATGGGGTTGACGCTTCACAGGATACTGCTACCTTAGCGGTAGTCTTACGCTTTCCGACCCGTCCGTTTTGATTGTCCGAATGCCGGACGGCCACTTTGAACAAGTCGAGAAAATCTCCTGTTCAACCTTATTTCCTAGAAAGTTTTACTCGTTCAAGGCCGAATTTGACTTCTTTTCTGAACGAAACCCCCTACTATCTGTGGTCAAGGTTCAGTTTTTAGCTTGGTTATCGCTTTTTCCATTGTAGCTTAAAGCCGTCCTAAAAGGACGGGGTTTCAATCCGAGGATTTGCGATGATACAATAAAGTTAGGCCAAAATGCGATCGCAAGAGATAAAGCATGGTTCAAGCACCCATCGAACCCCAACTTTTCTATCCTGACTCCGACGGTAAACCTATGGCCGACAACACAGTTCAATATCGCTGGATTGTTCGCTTGGTTGCCAATCTCAGGTATTTATTTAAGGAGCAAACCGTCTTTGTCGCCGGAGATTTGCTCTGGTATCCCCAGCAGGTAACTGTACCACCCGCTCCCCGTCAAGCTCCCGATGCCATGGTAGTTTTCGGCCGTCCACCTGGTGAGCGCGGCAGCTATAAACAATGGGAAGAAGACAATATTGCCCCCCAGGTAGTGTTTGAAATCCTCTCTCCGAGCAATAGTGCCAGGGAAATGCTCAAAAAGCAGTCTTTCTATCGGGAGCATGGGGTATTAGAAATGTTTTTCTATGACCCAGACTCCCATGATTTCTGGGGATTGGTACGGGCCAATCAGCAAGAGGATTTTTTCCCAGTAACGGCCTTGAATTTTCCTTGGACTTCCCCAATCCTAGGGATTCGGTTTGAGATGTTTGAAGAGGGTTTAGAGGTCTTTTATCCCAATGGGGAACGATTTAAAGACCCTGAAACCCTCTTTGAGGAACGCAACCAAGCACAACAAGAACGCAACCAAGCACAACAAGAACGCGACCAAGCACAACAAGAACGCGATCGCGCTTTTGCCCGATTACGCGAATTGGGCATTGATCCGACACAGTTGTGACTATAATTAATCTTCAGCGGAGATGCCGTCATCTTCCACCACCGCTTCGGTGATAGGAGAGGGGGGAATTTCCGTTAAGGGAGATAAATCGGCAGGGGGGGCCACCACGCGATCGAGTTTTAGGGTTAAATAACGAATAACCTCATCACTTAAACGCATGGCCCGTTCCATGGGGGCGACTTGTTTGCCGCTGGCCTGATAATTCATCTGCACATAGACACCATCATTGAGTTTTTTGATGGGATAGGCCAGACGTTTTTTACCCCACACCTTAACTTGAATGTCTGTGGCGCTGTGTTCGGTAATCAGAGTCCGATAACGTTCCACTTGTTGCTGAACGACTTCTTCCCCTAAATCGGGACGGAGAATGTAAAGAGTTTCGTAGTTATTGCTCATCTCAGAATCCTTATGGACTAGAAGGCTTCTTTGTCAAGGCCAAGAGTCAATTGATTTTAATAACTCTCTAGCTTTTAATAAAGAAGCAAGGATATATGATCATACTACTATCCGAGAGTCGATCGCTAGTCATTCCCAGAAAAATATGGCGCAACGCTATGTACGAGTGAAACATCGTCAAGGACAAATCTTCTACGGACTGTTACAGTTAAACCGTAGCGTTGCCGTCTTTGATGCCCCTCCCTGGCAAGGAGGGCAACTAACCAAGCTAGAATTAGAACCTGATAGCTACCAACTATTAGCCCCCTGTTTCCCGTCGAAAATTATTGCCGTGGGCAAAAATTACCGCGCCCACGCCGCCGAGATGGGAACACCTGTACCGGAAGAACCGCTTTTATTTCTCAAGCCACCGACGACAATTATCGCCGACGGTGAAACTATTTTTTATCCGCCCCAATCGGAAAGAGTGGATTATGAGGGAGAATTGGCATTAATTATGGGAGAAACCGCCAAAAACTGCACCACAGCCCAGGCCAGAAGTAAAATCTGGGGTTATACTATTGCTAACGATGTCACCGCTAGGGATTTACAGAAAAAAGATAGCCAATGGACGCGGGCGAAAGGATTTGACAGTTTTTGTCCCCTCGGCCCCTGGATTGTCCGGGAATTGAGTATCGGGGCCCAATTAACCACTTTTCTCAATGATGGCAGCGAACCCAAACAAAGCAGTTATCTCAGTGATATGGTCTTTCCCCCCGATGTCTTGGTGGCTTATATCTCCCAAGTGATGACCCTGCTGCCGGGGGATGTAATTTTAACGGGAACTCCCGAAGGAATCGGACCGCTGCAGGTGGGGGATAAGGTTCGGGTGGAAATAGAAGGCATCGGGGTTTTGGAAAATAGCGTCATGGCAGCAGAAATCGATTAACGATAATTAACAATCCTAGCGAATACGGCGGGGTCTAGACTCGCCCCACCGACTAAAGCCCCGTTTATCTGCGATTGAGCCATAATTTCATCGATATTATCGGGTTTTACCGAACCACCGTACTGAATGGTTACTTCGGGATTGTCTAATTGTTGCCGAATCAAACCGATAACCCGATTAGCTTCCTCGCTTTCGCAGGTTTCCCCGGTGCCAATCGCCCAGATGGGTTCGTAGGCGATAACGAGGTTTTTTTGGTCAACATTGACTAAACCTGCTTGAATTTGCTTGATAATTACCTTTTCCGTTTCTCCAGCATCTCTTTGGGCTTTACTTTCTCCCACACAGATAATCGGGATTAAACCTTGTTTTTGGGCAGATATGACCCTTAAATTGACGGTTTCATCGGTTTCGCCGAAATATTGCCGGCGTTCACTGTGACCGATAACCACATAGTGAACCCCAATTTCGGTTAACATATCCGCCGAGATTTCGCCCGTATAAGCCCCCGATTTTTCCCAGTGGACATTTTGCGCCCCTAAGCGAATACGACCACCGTGGAGGGTTTTAGAGAGGACAGCTAAAGCTGTGAAAGGCGCACAAAGAACTACTTCTCGGTCGTCCGGGGTTTCCTCTAGATGGGATTTAAAATCTTGCAAAAACTCCAGAGCTTCTCTCTGGGTTTTGTGCATTTTCCAGTTACCTGCAATAACAACTTTCGGCACAGCTTAATTAATTTAGTAGATTTGATAATTTATGGTACATTTTACTGTAAGCCTTTTTGTTACCCTAAGCAAGATCACCGATAATCGCTGTTTGTCGTGAACAGATTTCTTGAATACTTTTACCTCTACCTAGGGTTTGCTGAATAAATCTAAAAACTTTGTTTGATAAGGCTTTTAGACTTTTTTGACCTCAAAAAGTGCCTACCATTGGAGGGATCGGGGGTAAAATTCCTGGACTTTTTCCACCTATGCCCTAATCCCCTACCAAATCCTCATGCGAACCTTAGCGATCGGCGATATTCATGGTTGCTCGAAAGCTCTAGATCACTTGCTAGAGATCGTCAATCCCAAACCGCAAGATACTTTAATCACCCTCGGTGATTACGTTAATAAGGGCAGAGACTCGAAAGGGGTGATCGATCGCCTGATTTCCCTACACAAACAGGGAAATTTGATTCCCCTCAAGGGTAATCACGAGATTATCATGCTGCAAGCCCGTAACAACCCCCTCAAACAGCGTCTCTGGTTAGAAAAAGGCGGTAAAGCTACTCTAAAATCCTATAGCGAAGGCCAACTGATTAAAATTCCCGAATCTCACTGGGATTTTTTAGGAAAAGTCTGTATAAATAGCTACGAAACTGCAAATCATTTATTTGTTCACGCTGGTCTCGATCCCAATCTACCCCTAGCCAGACAACCAGAATACAAACTCTTTTGGGAGAAATTTCAATATCCCGCCGCCCATAGTTCGGGAAAAACCATGATTTGCGGCCATACCAGCCAAAAAAGCGGGAAACCGATTAATCTCGGCCATGCCATTTGTATTGATACTTGGGCCTACGGCCAAGGCTGGTTAAGTTGTTTAGATGTGGAAACGGGGAAATTGTGGCAGACTAACCAGCGAGGAAATTTTCGGATTAGCCATATTCAAGATTATTACCGTCCATCCTCTCTAGGTCAGGACATTAAGGACGGTTCGCCGATTTTTGGCGGTTCGCTTTTGTCGAGAGCGGCAGCAATGACATTCAAGGGCAAATAACTGGGATAAACTCCCTCGCGAGCGCGTTCAATATCCGTTTCCTCTAGGGGAATTTGGTATTTAATCGCAATTGCCTTGAGGATATCGCCGCGATCGATCACTCCCGCTAAGGCGGAGGCTGGTGTTAACACCGTGATCATTCGGTCCGGGATGGTTTCCAATTTTTGCACCACTGTCACTAAGGGGGTTTTTTCCTCAACACTGGGAATTTCCGTGAGGGGATGGGCAATATCAAGCAGGTGTTTTTCTGACCAGAAACTCCGCTCGATCGCCTGTAAATCTTCCACCCGAATTAATCCCCGATAACGTCCCTCGGAAGCGGCAAAATAAGCAGTATTGGCAGCCGCTCGGTCTAAAACGTATTCTTGGGCGAATTCCTGTAGGGTTTGATGGGCGTTTAAAACCCGCAAATTTCTGCTCATCACCTCTCCCGCTGTAAAATTGAGGAGACTTTCCTGTAAATTAGTCAAATTATCGTAGGCGCTGGCATTTCTGAGGATAAACCAGCCCATTAATCCTAACCAGGCACCCCCCACATCTGCCGTCAAGAGAACCAAGAAAATCCCTAAAATAATCCCCAACCAACCGATGAATTGACCACTGATCGCAGCCCAATGTAAACCCTTCCAGCGATCGCCGGTCGCTTGCCAGACCATTGCTTTTAAAATTTGACCCCCATCGAGGGGTAAACCGGGGATAAGATTAAATAGAGCCAAAAACAGGTTAATTATCGCTAAATGCCCGCATATATAAGTTAAATTGGCGTTTAAATAGGGTAAGTGACTGGCTAGGGATAAGAGACAAAACAGGAGAAAACTAACGACCGGTCCAGCGATCGCTACTTGCAGGGCCTCTGGAGGAGTCCGCGATTCTCGCTCGATCGAGGCCATACCCCCAAAAAGAAACAGGGTAATGGAATTGACCTCGATGCCTTGGCAACGAGCCACTAAACTATGACCTAATTCGTGGAGTAAAACCGAGATAAACAGCAATAAAGCCATGATTAAACCAAGTAACCACGCTAAACCGAAACTCTGGGCGGCCAGAGACTGAATTTCTGCATCGGTGGCATTGATCAGGGTGACAAAAGCCAGAATCAAAAACCACGAGGAATCAATATAGAGAGGAATGCCCAATAAAGAGCCGAGTCGCCAATTTGTACGCATAATTTTCAGTGGGGAAGTGGGAATTATGAATTATGAATTATGAATTATGAATTATGAATTGGGGAGTGGGGAGTGGGAAGTGGGAAGTGGGGTAGTGGGGGAATTCAACTAAAACCCTAAAACCCTAAAACCCTAAAACCTGTCTCCTTTTAAGACATTTGCCAAATAAAAGTCATTTTGTCGCCTTTACCGAGGGAAATGCGATCGCCAGCCCGGAGACGATGACGATTGCCGGGGGGTAGGGGAGTGTGATTAACGTAGGTTCCGTTAGCGCTGCCGCTGTCTTCGAGGTAATAGATGCCCCCTTCGACGCGGATATCGGCATGAACCCGGGAGACGATATCAGAATCGGGAAAACCGGAAACATCGATATCGGGGGGAATGCGATCGTTAGGTTTGCCGACATGAATTACCGATAGATGTAGGGGTAATTCAATTTTGCTATCGGTTTGCAGGTGCTGCAGACTAGCTATTTCCGTCTGTAAGCGGGTGGCAGCCGGAACCGGTGGAGGAGCAACAGGAGGAGGTGCGATCGAGGCGACAGTGGGTGTCGAGACTGGTGAGACGGGTTCAGGTTCCGATTCCGATTCGGCCTCGGCTGCCACCATGGGGGCAGAATTAGGCTGTAAATTGTAGCCACACTGACCGCAAAAGGTGGCATCAGTTTGGATGGTTGCCCCACAACTAGGACAGGAAGACATCCTCGGTAAGGGGGTATAACAGGCCTCGCATTGACTGGCCTCATCGGGGTTAATATGTTCGCAATTAGGACAAACGATCATTTTTAAGGAAAAAGTAAAAAGGAAAAAGTAAAAAAGCAGATCAGGGGTTGGGTGTTAGGGTGTTAGGGTTTTGGGGTGTTAGGGTTTTAGTTGAAATTCCCCATTACCCCTATTCCCCAATTCCCCCTATTCTCTAGACAAACGAGGAACCGGCCGCCGCATCGAGTAACCAATATAATTCCCCGGCCGGGGGGTGGATGAGACGGGAAGGATAGGAGAAAGAGTCACCATAGGCAGAGAAAATCTCATGTAAAGCGGGGCGTTTACTTTCGCCGGCAGCGATAAAGATCACACAACGGGCCTGATTGATCAGGGGAACGGTAAAAGTTAAGCGGGGATTGCCGTCTTTCTCGCCGACGGTGATACAGCGATCGCTCACCGTTAAAGCTGCCGTGTGGGGAAAGAGAGAGGCGGTGTGACCATCATCGCCCATTCCCAATAAAATCAGGTCAAAAACGGGAAAATCGGGAGAATTGACCCCAAACCATTGGCGGAGATGATCATCGTATTTTTGGGCGGCCAGCTGGGGATCGGGGTCATCCGTGGGCATAGGATGAATATTAGCGGCCGGGATCGGTATGCGATCGAGCCATGCTAATCGGGCCATGCGTTGATTACTGTCAGGATGATCGGGACTAACGTAGCGTTCATCTCCCCAGAAAACGTGAATTTTTGACCAATCGAGGGGTTGAGAGGATAAGGCTTCGTAGAGAGGTTTCGGAGTACTACCGCCGGACAGAGCGATGGTAAAATAGTCCTGTTGGTCGAGGCTGGTTGTGATTTTTTCGAGAACCAGCGCCAGAGATTTTGCGATCAGAGCTTGTTTATCAGCTAAAACTTCCACCAATTTCTGCATGGGTTTTGTTATCAACTCAGGGGGCTGTCTTTACTATAGGCTAACCATTCAGGACTCATCTGAGAGCTTGGGAAAATTTTATTCTTTGAGAGTCTCTGTCTTAGGTAAGAGATCCGGGGGAAAACCTCGTCTGAGAGCTTGGGAAAATTTTATTCTTTGACAGGGATAGGTTTACCGATGCCATATTGAGGTAATATTTCTAGAGTCGATTCTCGAGGGGGGTTGACAAGCAGAACGATTTAACGTAGGGTTTAGCGGGGGGGCTGAGCGAAAGTTAATTAGAAATTGCAGTTTGTCAGATTGCCTCTCGGCAAAATCCTTCCGCGAATCCCCAGCGAGAACTTTTAAACAGACTAATGAATCTATTCATTGACATACCATTACAGAAACAGCGATGAACAGCTTTACTTCTTTGTGCCTGAAATTAACGGGATTGGTTTTCATTCTTTCCTTCCTTTTGGATGGGTTTATCCTGCCGCTGCCCTATCAATTCAATCAATCCCAATGGCAGGTAGGGTTCGTCACCACCTTTGTTGATCGAGGAATTGTCCCTCTCCTCGGTATCATTCTCGTTTTAATCGCTTACTGGATTGACGCTAACAATAAAGATGTCATTCCTAGAAAATCCCGCTTTGAATTGCGTTGGCCGATCTTTATTTTTTCCACCCTGTTAGGTTTAGTTTTTCTGTTGATGATTCCCGTTCACATCAATAATATCAACCAGATTAAAAACAACGCTTTGACTCAAATTGAACAGGGTGTTGACCAGGGGGAGGGACAAATTCAAGCTTTCTTAGCCCAGGTAAATACTCTATCGCAAAATCCCCAACGATTAGACCAGGAGATCTCTCAGAGAACTCAAGTGATTGAAACTGGTCGTTTCCAAGGACAACCGATCAACACGGAACAGTTACAGACCCTCCGTCAACAAAGAGAGCAATTAACTAATTTACGCGATTTATCCAAAAGCCCGAAGGAATTTAAACAGAAATTAGATGAGATCAAAAATCAGCTACAAACTCAGCTGCAAGAGCGGCGAAAACAGGCAGAAAGCCAAGCCAACTTGGAGGCTTTGAAACAGTGGTTAAGAATTGGTATTCAAAGTATGTTGCTATCGATTTCCTATAGTTTGATCGGTTGGTTAGGCATTCGAGAACTAGGTAGTATGAAAAAACGCACCGCCTAAGTATGGGATTTATCTTAAATGATGAAGTATAAAGTTTTCGTTTTCGGGAGCCAGAATTCAGGACTGATGAGACGAGCGCACACAAGAGCATACTTCATCCTTAGGATCAAAGCTGTAACTACTTAAATATTCAGTCACCAAGAGCATCAGCAAATGATGCTCTTTTATTTTTTATTAAACCTCTTGCATAATTAATTTTTGGTGGTTCAAAAGCGTCCTATACTACTAAATCCTGTTTAAAAGGCATAGGAGAGCAGGGAAGCGGGAAGCAGGGGAGCGGGAATTATGAATTAGGAATTATGAATTAGGAAGTGGCAAGAATAAATAAAAGCGGTTCTTCGGTTTGTCTTATGCAACGTACAGGGTTATAAGGAATGAAACTCTTATAGAGAAAGACATTTGGCGATTTTTGTTAATTGTTTTCGATCTAGAGCGAACTAATCAATTAAGTAACGAAGAACCATAAAAGCAATCTCCTGACTCCTGAATACCGACTCCTGAATTCTAACTACTGACTCCTAACCCCAGCAACAAACTTTTTCAGTAAACCCTAATTAGAGATTTTTCAGTACAAAGGCTCTAAAATGACCAGTGCCAGTTATTAGCCCAAAGACTTGTTTTTTCAGTCTTGTGGCTTTATCATAGGTACTGTGTGGTGTGTGTGATGTGAAGGAGTAAGATGACTGCTAATAGCCAACTTATCTCCGTCAAGGCTCTACAAGCTTTGATGAAGCGAGGGTTCAAACCTTCGGTCTCTGGTAGACGGCATCAAAAATCTTGGTTAATAGCTTTAGACGGCGATACCTCAAAACGATTATTCGATATCGTTTTCTCCCTATCGGTTCTAATTTTCTTTTCGCCGCTTTATTTAATCTTAGCCTTACTGATCGCGATTAGTTCCCCCGGTCCGGTCTTCTATGTGCAGAAGCGCGTCGGTCAAAACTTCCAGCATTTCAACTGTATCAAGTTCCGTACTATGGTAATGGATGCGGATAAGGTATTAGAGAGACTGATGGAAGACTCTCCCCAACTGCGAGCGGAATTCGAGGATAATTTCAAGCTTAAGGACGATCCCCGCATAACTTGGATTGGCAAGTTTCTCCGCTTAACCAGTTTAGACGAGTTTCCCCAATTCTTCAACGTCCTGCGGGGAGATATGAGCGTCGTCGGTCCGAGGCCTTTAGTTCCCGAAGAATTGCAGAAGTATGGCAATCGCATCGACAAAGTTTTAACTATTCGCCCCGGTTTAACTGGTTTATGGCAAGTTTCTGGACGTAATGACATCCCCTATCCCATGCGGGTGCAGATGGATGTGTATTACGTTAATTCGCGCAACTGGTTAACCGATATATGGGTAATCTTTAGAACTATTGGTGTTGTGGTTTTTCCCAAAAATAACGGTGCTTACTAAAGCAGTCAATAGTAGTCAAAGATTACTCACTACTGTTCCAATCTAATTAATCGCTAGACTGGAGGAGAGAAAGGCAGAACTTGCTTTTTTCTCCTCTTTTTTTGAGAAGAAATATTATGATAGTAATTAAGTAATATTAAATCGGTTCAGCGTCATGCTACTTATGAAGATAGACAATATTTGTCGATGTTGATGAGAATTCCACCTATATCCTTTTTTAGGAAACATTGGAACTAGAGATGATGCTAAATCCCGTCGCACTCCCTTCATACCACAATTTAAGCATTTTGTCAAAAAAACTTTGACTTTGCAACAAAACTACACAAAAATTAGATCAACGTTGTTCGGGAAAAAAGGGAGAATTAGCGGGAGTGTTTGGTTTGGCTAAAAGGGAAAGTCTAGATTTAGCAATGGTTTTAAGGCAAGCTAGACCTTAACAAGTCCAAAAAAGACTACAAAAACCCACCATAGCATAATGCAAAATTATACCAGAATCGCTGGAAGTATTGCTATCTCGTAAATAAATAGAAATTATTCTCAATAAATTCTTAAGTAAAAATAAATATTACCAATTGTAAATTTAAATATTTTTAAGTATTGAAGGTATTTGCATATAAAATACTTATCATTTTGCCCCGATTGCCTCTAACTTTCCCCCCCCCACAACAATCACCGGGTAAATAGAAAATTTCTCACTCTTTCTCCTAAAGATGAAGTACAAATTAATCCTTACTCATCAAGTATTTTAGCAACAATAACTAACCTCATCTTTCTGAGAAAGACTGTAGCGAAAGAAAATCCGATCAGTGGGAGCGTTACTTTTCATACTTCCTAAATTTTATGCGAAGTTGTCGGGTTTCCTCGATCGAACTGTTCTAGGTTTGGGAAATGGAGTCAAGATAGAGAGTATCCGGACAGATATCTTGTTCGTTCGGCCAAGTTACCGTACCATCTAAAATTTTTACTTGATTAAAATACTGCTTGTTTTTAAGTTCTTGAAAGATGCCAAAATCGAGCAGTGATGAACAATCATAAATTTTCTTTTCCTCATTAGTAAAGATGAGTTGTAATTGATAGTTTGGCAAAGGGATAACTTCTTTAACTCTAGGATTCATGATTGATCTCAGTAGTTCAATTTTATACGGTTGTTGTCCTGAAATCGAAGGACTCTCGCTCGGAAATAGCCTCGATCGAATAAAATTCTTTCATCGACAATCGTGAAAGAGTTGACGATCAAACTCTCAGATAATTTCCGTTTAACCTTGCGAATATAATCGGCTATCTCCATCTAATTTGATCGTAAACTTATCTCTTTTCTGGCTGCCAATAGCATTTAATAATAAACATTCCACTCGAAATAATCCATAGCGTCCCCTAGCTCACCGGAACGAAATCTAGAAGAGAATTCTTCCGAACTCATGGGATATTGATTTTCCTATTGCTTGACACGGTTTTCTAAATCCAAAATTTGAGCGTTAATCTGCAAATTTTACCGTTGTTCGCTCTCAATTTTTCGATTCAGTAACTCTCTTTCTTCCTCGGAGAGAGAGAGAATAATTCGCGCGAGAGAATCAATCAGTTGGGTATTCATTTAAGAACTGTAGCAGATTCGATCGAGAGCCGCTGCCATGACTGCTAGGAAATAATAGGTGGATGAGGCTGCACCTATTATTTCCTAGAAATCTAAATCTGCGGGGCTAAATTTCTTGTGAATCTGAGGAAAACCTAACTGTTTAATCACTTGATGTTTGCGTTCTTCCTCAAGAGATGACAACTGATTATAATTAACCCAGTGAATACAGTTAACCGGACAAGTCTCGATCGCTTCTTGAATAATTTCTTCTTCGTCACCGTCCTGATTATAGACGCGAGAGCGACCGTATTCGCCTTCAATAAAAAAGGTATTGGGGGCAACGTGGGCGCAGTGTTTACAACCGATACAAGTGACCTCATCGACGTAAACCGCTTTCTGGCGCAGTAAACCGCCCAATTCCGGTTCAAAACCAGTGCGATCGGGGGAATCTCTCAGGAATCCCCCTAACTCTGGTTCAAAACCAGAGCGTTCGGGAGAAAAATCAGCCATTAGGCGCTCCAACGTTGTACCACTAGACGAATAGAACCATCAGTATTTTTTTCCTGTGCTGCCACCTGAAAACCCTGTTTAGCAGTTTCTGCCAGAATGGTGTGGTAGGCATAACCTTGATTTACTTTTCTTAAAAATCCTTCTACGGTTAGGGGTTGTTGCCAGTATTGCAAATCGGCAACCAACTCGTACTCGTTACCATTCCAGCGAAACCCGATATCGTAATTGTTATCTTGCTCGATTACCACCTCTGCGGTTAAAGTTTGACCTTGATAACCTTTGACGGGGTGGGAACCCTCTTTCCATTCCATCCCCATATCGCTGAGGGCGGCTTTTAGGTAGGATAGATCGCGGATTTTGGTTTTGATATTGCTAAAGTGTGACATGGTTTTTCAGTGGCTTAAATAAAGGGATTGGGAAAGATGAAAAATTACCAGTCGCTAAAAGTGGCTGCGTTGCTGACTTTCTCTGACTGGCTGACGGTTTGATGGTAATAATCCGAGGTTTTCTCTTGAGACATCAGCTGCCCGAGTTGTGCCTCGATCGCCGCCGTCACCTCTTGACAAGATGAACCGACTATGCCTGTCACCTTTTCCATGACGCGACCATCGGGATAGATGATAAACTCTAGGCTTTCCATGCTCATAGGTCTTCTCGGCGTGATCTGGGGTTTGCAAAGCTCCCTATCGTTTTAATTTACGATAGTTTGCTAATCGTAGCAATCTGGTTAAAATTTTAGCAAAACTTTATATTATCTCGGCCAACCACTTTCATTTTTTGTAAGTTTCGCGTAACTTTTCTTCATCGTCAAGGGCGAACCTGTCCCCGGAGGGCATAATTTAACAAAAGTACACAAAAAAGACGACCTGAAGCGATAAATTGAAAATAAAGGAGATGCAACGGCGAACCACGACCGCCGAGATCATAGAATTTTGTCTATAGGAATCAGAACAAATATGAATAAACAAATAGCCAGCGATCGCCTTCGGATCGGTGTTTTAGGTTTTGGTGGTTTGGGACAGGCTGCCGCTAGAATTCTCGCCCCCAAACAGGAAATGCTTTGGACTGCCGCCGCCGATAAAGCTGGTTTTGCATACCACAAAGACGGTCTAGATGTCAATACCTGTAACAAAATTTATCATGACCGGGGTTCGATCGGTTATCTGGAAAATTACGGCAGTCTCAGCGAGAACAGTATCGAGGAATTAATCAAAACTGCCGACGTAGAAGGCTATTTCCTCGCCTTACCGAATTTACCTAACAATTTCATGGCCGATATCGCTAAAACTTTCATTCGCTTAGGTTGGCGCGGAGTTTTAGTCGATGCTCTCAAACGTACCAGCGCCATGGAACAAATATTAGCACTACAAGCAGACCTAGAAGCCGCCGGCATCACCTACATGACCGGCTGCGGTGCTACCCCCGGACTGTTAACTGCGGCCGCTGCCCTAGCTGCCCAGAGTTATGCAGAGATTCACAGCGTTAAAATTACCTTTGGCGTGGGAATCGCCAACTGGGAGGCTTATCGTGCCACTATTCGCGAAGATATCGCCCATTTACCCAGTTACAACCCAGAAACGGCCCACCGGATGAGTGATGCGGAAGTGGAAATGCTGTTAAATAAAACCAATGGCATTCTCAGCCTCGAAAATATGGAACACGCCGACGATATTATGCTGGAATTAGCCGGAATTTGTGGACGCGATCGGGTTTCCGTCGGGGGTGTGGTGGATACGCGCAACCCGAAAAAGCCCTTAAGTACCAATGTTAAAGTCACGGGGCGGACTTTTGAAGGCAAAATTTCCACCCATACCTTCACTTTAGGTGATGAAACCAGTATGGCGGCTAATGTCTGCGGGCCAGCTTTCGGTTATCTGAAAGCGGGGGTTTCCCTGCATCGTCGCGGTATCTACGGATTATGGACAGCAGCAGAGATTATGCCGCAATTTGTGCGCTAGGGGTTTCTCTGCCGTAAAATAGCTAAAACTTTCGGGAAAATAGCGGGTAAGGGAGCGATCGCTTCTAGGCTCTCTCCCGTGACCGGATGTATTAAGATTAAACGATGGGCGTGGAGTAACTGCCCGGGTAGATTAATCCCGATGGAACGACCGGAACTATAAAGGGGATCCCCAAGAATCGGATGACCGATATGGCTGCTATGAACGCGAATTTGATGAGTTCTGCCAGTTTCTAGGCGAAATTCCATTAAGGTGTAGTTGCCTAGTCTTTCCTTGACTTGCCAGTGGGTGACGGCATTTCTACCGCCTTTTTCCACGGCAATAATAGCCATCTTTTGGCGATCGCTGCGGTGACGACCGATGGGCAGATCAATTGTACCTGTTTCGCTTTTGGGGACACCATGGACGAGGGCCATGTATTCCCGACGGGCAGTTTTGGTTTTTAATTGTGCCTGTAGGTGTTGATGGGCCTGGTCGGTTTTGGCAATAACGATCGCACCCGTGGTATCCTTATCTAAGCGGTGAACTATGCCGGGGCGTTGAATTCCACCGATTCCGGCTAAATTTGGGCAGTGATGCAGTAAAGCGTTGACCAAGGTTCCCGATTCGTGGCCGGGGGCCGGATGAACCACTAAATCGGCCGGTTTATTGATGATAATCAGATATTCGTCTTCGTAAAGAATATCAAGCTCGATCGCCTCGGCGGTTAATTCGAGGGGTTGACTGTCGGGAATGGTAATCTTTAAGTGATCACCTTGACCAACTTTAGTATTTTTATTAGTGCAAATTTGACCGTTTAACTGTATGTATCCCTGTTCTATCAATTTTTGCAGCCTCGATCTCGATAAATCGGGTAATTGTGACCCCATCCAAGCATCTAAACGTTCTTTTTTTCCCGCAACTTCTAAGTTTAATTGGTTCATCGATTTTTAGTGATCAGGGTGTAGGGTGGGGGGGAATCAAGAAAAACTGACTGGAGATTAGTTAATCTACTTAGCTCAACAATTCCATTTATTTTAACAGTAATTGAACTTGCTCTGGCTGCTTGAGATGGAAATCTTGGGATGAAATTTTCCTGATTTTTAACGACAAAAGCCACAGCAAATCAGTAGAGATTTACTCATCCCCAAAAAAAATAGAGAGACGTTGCTATAATCAACGTCTCTCGATCAGAAATTAATCAATCAGAGTAAGCCAAGCTGTTTTAAACAACCGAATTATTGCCCACTTTAGTCAACGAAAATGCCATTTAAAACTCCTGAAATGATCGAAACCACGATCGAACCGAATAAAGCGGCAAAAAATGATTTTACCTCAAAGCCACGGATAAAATAGGAGGCTAAAGAAAAGGAAATGGCATTGACCACAAAAATAAATAACCCTAGGGTCAAAATAGTTAAAGGCAGGGTAAAAAGAATCAACAGGGGTCTAATAATAGCATTAATTAAACCCAAAGCGACAGCAGCTATCAAAGCCACGGTAAAATCTTTAATTTCTATACCTGGTACTATTCGCGCTGTAATCAATAAAGAGACGGCGGTAATCAACCAACGGAGGAAAAAAGATAACATAAGCCCATCCATCTAAGATAGTTCATCCTCATCTATTTTAATCGCCATCGCCCCTTAAAGAGACGGAAGTTTTCAGGAGATGACAACGAAAACCGAGAGTGACTGCTGCTTCTACTCGAAAACCAGAGAGGGAACATAAGTAGCTGGTTATAATTAAATTAAAAATGGATTTTAGGTTCGATCCCCCCTGCCCCCCTTGATAAGGGGGGTGCCGATAGGCGGGGGGATCTGACACTGACAATAAAAAGGAAAATTTGATCAGACTATCACCCCCGGAAAGAGGCAGCACTAAAGATGATATCTAGAAAAAATTTTAGCCAGAGCCAGCAAGTAGAAATCGGTAAAACGAGAATTATTCAGGGAGCAACTGGCACTCTAATGCTAATGAGTCTGCTTTCTCTCCTCTTAGCGCCACCCAGTTTAGCATCTCCTGAGCCACCTAATTCAGTCATCGCGGCTGCCCGTCAAGATTTGAGTCGGAAAACCAAGATATCGGTTAATCGCTTGCAAATTCAAGCAGCACAACCACAAACTTGGCCCGATGGTTGTTTAGGATTAGCTAAACCGGGAGAATTTTGTACTCAAGCACTGGTGCAAGGATGGCGAATTATTCTGACTGATAACCAAAAAACTTGGGTTTATCGCACCGATAGCAGCGGCGCTAATCTCCGCTTAGAAAAGTGAATTTCTTTGGATATTTTCTGGCTGCTTTTTCGGCATCCCC
Source organism: Microcystis sp. 49638_E5 (assembly GCF_021300285.1). Classification (NCBI taxonomy): domain Bacteria; kingdom Bacillati; phylum Cyanobacteriota; class Cyanophyceae; order Chroococcales; family Microcystaceae; genus Microcystis; species Microcystis sp. 49638_E5. The sequence goes on from NZ_JAJTDH010000040.1 coordinate 21,394, forward strand.
AAGGCAGCGCTGTCCTGTCCGTTGGGTGATGAAAATCGGCTGAGAATGGCTCTAGGGTTTGTTTCAAGAATCTAGTCGTCTCTGGCAACGCTATTTAATTAATAATCCCAGTTTTTTGCTTTTTTTGCCCTATAACTCCTGCGAGACTGGGAAAAGTAAACAGTAATCCAGTCATCAGCCCTCAACTATCGTTAAGATGGATAGGAGAAGGTAAAGTTTTATATGTCCCCTTCAACTGCGTTTAGGAGTTCCTGCTAAAGATGACACAAGCTACTCAGATTCAAGGAAAAGGAATTTTACTCAGTGAGGCTGCCCTCAAACACCTTACCATGCTCAAAGAGCAACAGGGCAAGGATTTATGTCTGCGCGTGGGTGTGCGTCAGGGTGGTTGTTCGGGAATGTCCTATATGATGGATTTTGAGCATCCTAGCAATATTGGCCCCCAAGATGAGGTTTTCGATTACGATGGCTTCAAAATTGTCTCTGATAAAAAAAGTCTGCTCTATCTCTACGGTCTCATGTTAGATTACAGCAACGCGATGATCGGCGGTGGTTTCCAATTCACTAATCCCAACGCCAGTCAAACCTGTGGCTGTGGTAAGTCTTTTGGCGTTTAATTATTTCTCTGGGGTGATACCTTTCACCCCCGCCTCCCAGAGGCGATTTTTTTGGCCAAAACCCTTGACAAAATCGGAGACTTGACATATACTTTTTGTATAATGGGAATCCGTGCCTGCCTGCGAACCCTTCATTTTTAGGCTAGATACCCTCAATGTTAGGATAATCGGCCATGTCAGGACAAACGGGCAATAAACCACTTTTTTCTCAACACTATCTTGAGCATCGGCTGCCGGATTCTGGGGAATGGCAAGAGGATGTATCCGTGGCATTTGGCCGCTTAGAGAGTCTTTATCAACAAAAAAAGGCGATTTTGCCGACTCTTAACGAAGCGCAAACGGAAGCAGAATTAATACAACCGATTCTAGAAATTCTCGGTTTTAGTTATATACCGCAAGTAAGCAGTAGGGGAAAAGGAAGGTCAGAAAGGCCAGATTATGCCCTATTTGCCACAGAAAATGACCGTTATCAAGCCTATGCTCTCCAGAATAATGAAAGAGCCTTTTATAGTCAAGTTTTAGCGATCGCTGAGGCCAAATACTGGCAACGTTCTCTTAGTGACGTTTCTAAGAATGATCAGCGAGATATCTGGAAAAATAGTAATCCTTCCTTTCAGATCACCAATTATCTCACGGGGACGGGAGTAGATTGGGGTATTCTCACTAATGGTCGAGAATGGCGCTTATATTACCGTCAAGCGTCCTCCACAGCCACGGAATTTTATCTAGTGGACTTGATGGAACTATTAGAAGGGGGAGACCGGCAAAAATTTCCGTATTTCTGGTTATTTTTCCGTCAAGAGGCTTTTATTAAGGATATTCACGGTCAGAATTTCCTTGAACGGGTCCGGGAGGGAAGTACCACCTATGCCACCAGAGTGGGTAACGAGTTAAAAGAGTTAGTCTTCGATCGCATTTTTCCCGATATTTCTCAAGGTTTTGTATCATTAAATACAGACATACAGCCAGATTTATTGTATGAGGCGAGTTTATCCCTGCTGTATAAATTATTATTTCTGCTCTACGCAGAAGCGCGGGACTTGCTGCCGGTGAGGGGAGACTATCGCGATTACAGCTTATTGCAAAAGACGCGAGAAATTGCCGTTAAAATCGATCGTCAGCAGGTCTTTAGTGGCACCTCGACGGGAATATACGATGCTCTCCTCAGTTTATTTCGCATTGTCGATCGAGGGGATGCTAATTTAGCCGTACCTCGTTACAACGGGGGTTTATTTGACATGGAAGAAGGCCGGGTGAATTGTTTTCTCGGTCAATATAAGTTATCCGATGCGGTTTTAGCGCCCATCCTAGACAAGTTAGCACGTTTTGAGGGACAGCCGATCGACTATAGTTTTTTAGGTGTGCGACAGTTAGGATCAATTTACGAAGGATTACTGGAATATCGCATCGTGATTGAGGGGGAATCGGTGCATCTGGAAAATGATCGGGGAGAAAGAAAAGCCACCGGTTCCTATTACACTCCCGATTATATTGTTAAATATATTGTCAGTCATACCCTCAAACCAATTTTAGAGCAAAGAGCGCGACAGTTCGGGGATGTGATGACAGAAATCGCCACCCGAAGACAAGAAAGCAGCGATAGACGTTTAGGAAATCTCAGTCAGCAGGGATTAGAAAAAGAGCTACAACGCTTAGAAAAAAAAGCGATCACCACCTTACTTGATCTTAAACTCTGTGACCCCGCCATGGGAAGCGGACATTTTTTAGTAGAAGCAGTGGACTATCTCACCGATGAGTTAATCCAGATTCTCAATCTTTATCCCGAAGATAATCCCGTTTTAACCATGTTGGAAACCACCCGACAAAATATTATCGACAATCTCCGACAACAGGGAATTATTCTCGATTCTCCCACCCTTGAACCAACGCAATTATTACAGAGAGTGGTGATGAAGCGCTGTATTTATGGGGTAGATATCAATCCGATGGCTGTAGAATTGGCCAAAGTTAGTCTCTGGTTACATTCTTTCACAGTGGGCGCACCTTTGAGTTTTTTGGATCATCATTTACGTTGTGGTAATTCTCTGATCGGAACTACCGCCAAGGACGCAGAAGCCGCTATGATCGAGGAAGAAAGTGGTCAATTAACTCTTTTAACGGGCCCTTTTGTTGGGTTACTTCGGGCCGCGGAAATTATGCGGGGAATTAGTACCCTCAGCGATGCGACTTTTGCTGAAGTGGAAACAAGTGAACAGTTATTCCGTGATTTTGATAGTCAAGCTAAACCCTACAAGCGTTTATTAGATGTTTTCCTTTCTCGCTTTTTTGGGGTTAAAACTGCTATCGAGTTTCTGCAGCGCTACGGTGGTAATATATCGGCAATTAATTGGGATAAGATACCCCGATCAGATCAAGGAATTTTAGACCAAGCAGCTAGTTTATATAAAAGTAAGCGTTTTTTTCATTGGGATCTGGAATTTCCTGAAGTTTTTATCGATCTTGATTCCGCTTCTTGGAAGGATAACCCCGGTTTTGATGCAGTAATCGGTAATCCTCCTTATGTTCGACAAGAAGGATTAAAAGATATTAAACCCTTTCTAAAAGAAAATTATCAATCTTTTCATGGAGTTGCCGATTTATACGTTTATTTTGTCGAAATGGGGTTACTATCCTTACAGCAAGGAGGTCACTTGGGTTTGATTATATCAAATAAATTTATGCGTGCTAATTATGGAACGAAATTAAGACAATTTCTAACCCAGCAAACAACTATAAAAGAAATTATCGATTTTGGAGAATTGCCTGTTTTTTCGGAAGCGGCAACTTTTCCATCTATTCTACTGATTGAAAATAATATTGTAGGTCAACAAAATGTTTTAGTATCAAAGATTAAGTCTCTCAAATTCAATAGTTTAATTGATGTGATTAATGATCTGTCATATTATGTATGTGAAAATAGCTTGTCTGTGGAAGGTTGGTCCTTAGCTAAAAATCAGATTGCTACAATTGTCGAAAAATTACAAAAAAAAGCTGTTTTTCTGAGTGAATATGTAAACAATCAGATTTATCTGGGAATTAAAATAGGATGTAACGAAGCATTTGTGATTGACAAAAATATCAAAGAATATTTAGTAAGAACTGACCCAAACAATCAACAATTTATCAAGTCTTTAATAGTAGGAGATGATTTAAGGAAATATGAAATCAAGAATCGGGACTTATATTTATTATTGATTCCCTGGGGATGGACAAAACAAAAAATAGATACAGATCAGGAAAAATTAGCTTGGAATTATCTTTCTTCATTATACCCTTCTCTTACTAAACATCTTGAGGGTTTTGCAGAAAAAGCTAGAAAAAGATGTGATCAAGGACAGTTTTGGTGGGAATTAAGATCTTGCACTTATTATGATATTTTTGAAAAACCTAAAATTATTTATCCAGATATTGCTAAAGAATCGCGCTTTACTTTAGATAATAATGGCTTTTACTCAATCAATACTACCTATTTAATTCCTAGCCAAAGTTATTATTTACTAGCTCTTTTAAATTCCAGCTTAATTTTCTTTTATATGTCTCAAAACAGTGCTGTATTGGGGGATACAGAGAAGCAAGGTAGATTAAGATTTTTTGGTCAATACATGGAGAACATCCCCATCCGAAAAATATCTTTTAACACCAAAAGCGATCGCCGTCAACAGAGTTTAGAGAAACTTATCAAAAGTTATCAAGAAAAGCAAGAAATATTAAAAGAAATCGAGGAACATATTAGGAGAGAAGAAACCGATATAGTCCATGATATTCTGGCCTACTTAGCAGAACAGATGATCGAGATAAATCGGGAAAAACAAAAAGAAATCAAAAGCTTTTTAAGATATTTAGAGAGAATAATCGGTAGTGCGATCGATAATTTAACCAACAAATCAAAAATCCAAAACTATCTCGGTGACTACCAAAAAAGCGAACCTCATCTTAGCTGCGATCAACTGTGGGAGATACTGAAAAAGAACAAAAAGAAAATTACCGTTAACTTGCTAGATCGTCAAATACAGGAAACCCTAGAAAAAGAATATCAAACCAGTCTAGATAAACTTTTGCCCCTAAAACAACAATTAAGCACGACCGATGAATTAATCGATCTAATTGTTTATAAACTCTATGGATTAAGCGAGGAAGAAATTAAAATTATTGAAGGGAGAGAGTGAAAAAAGAATCAGCATTACAAGTAAAGGGTTCAAACCAATCCTATTGATAGATTAAATAATACCGTAGAGAGTCTTCCTTTTTCTAAAAATACTGATATAATACGAAAAAAAGTTACTGAACCTTACTCAATGAAAAAAAAGCAACAGCGAGTTCTGAATGCAATTCAGACAAGGATATACGCCTCTTTTTAGAAAATGCTAATATCATTTAATTGCCTCAATTATTGATTATTTATTGAGAGAAACAAAAACTATGTACACCACAACTTATAAAGGATATACAGGTAAATTTGAAATTGACTTTGACGATAATCTGATCTCTGGAATCGTCATTGACATTAAAGATGTGATTACTTTTCACGGCAAAACTATTGAAGAAGCTGTACAGTGTTTTCATGAATCTGTTGATGACTATCTAGAATTTTGCCAAGAATTAGGAGAAGAACCCGATCAACCTTTTTCAGGAAAGCTACCTTATCAAACAACCCCCGAAATTCATCGTAAAATCTATTTAGCAGCAACTAAAAAAGGTAAAAGTATCAATGCTTGGATGGATGAGGTTCTTTCTCAGAAAGCCCAAGAACTTGTCGGCTAAAAATATTATAGATGACAATTTTTGAGAGTTAAAAGGAGAGATTTATATTACCTCATTCCCCATCTCTTTTGCCAAAAATAATTTCCCCTACATATCTTTATTTTTGCTCTAGTTAATTTTCGGTGATTGCTATCAGATTACAACATCTGCTCGAAAACTTGACAGACCCGGGGTTGAAAGCGCTGACGGTGTTTTATTTTTAAAAAAGGGCGCATAAATTCGAGATAACGAGGGTATGAACTGGAAGTATCGATGACTCGAATCGATCGCAATGTGCCTAATTCTAATTCCTTTTGAACCATTAATTCGGAAATGCCGGCCGCTGCCAAACTATTCTCGATGATTGCTTTCACCATTTCCCCCGTATTTAACAGCAAAGTCACCTTTAATGTGCGTAAATCGATGCCCCAATTCTGTAAAGCTTCCTCGAATCTTTGTTGAGTTCCCGATCCCGATTCTCGCATTACCCAAGGGGTTTCCACTAATTCCGGCAATTCGATCGCCTCTCTTTTATACCAGGGATGAGAACGTCCGACAATGATTAATAAGCGATCGCTGCCGACGATCTCCTGTTCTAAACAATGTGTTAAATCACTCTTGACTTCTCCCTCGATTAATGCTAGGTCAAAACGTCCGTTAGCCGTACCCAGACAGATTTCTTCCGTATTAGCTAGGGTGCAGTTGATCTTAATTGCTGGATAGCGCTCCTGAAAATCGCTAATTTTTGCCGGCAGCCAATAGTTACCAATAGTCAAACTCGACCCTAATTGTAGTTCTCCCCGTTGCAAGTCGTTGAATTCCGCCAATCCCCTTTCTGTCAAAGTTACCTGGGTGAGAATGCGTTGCGCTTCTAATTGCAGTAAACGTCCTGTTTCCGTGATCTCGATGTGACGACCGACGCGATGGAATAATTTCACCCCGTATTCATTTTCTAGGGAGGCAATGGCGGCACTGACGGCCGGTTGGGTGATATATAAAGCTTCTGCTGCTTTGGTGAAGTGGAGATGTTCAGCAGTCGCTAGAAAGATTTCCAGTTGATCTAGGGTCATTCTGGCCATGGCAATGGGTTTTCCGTCTCTATTGGTCTTTCCATCATTTTAATTTATTAAATCAACAAGAAAGAATATTTGATTTTATTAATGGCTCTTTCTAGAGTAGAAGTAGGGCGATCGAGATCAGAAGAGCCGATTAAGAAAAAAATCCTATGACCACCATGATTACTGCCATATCCACAGCAATAGCGGCCTTTATTGCCACTAATCTCGATGACATCCTGATTTTGACGATTCTTTTTACCCAGGTCAATAAACTTTTTCGCCGTCGTCATATCGTTATCGGTCAGTATTTAGGCTTTATCCTGCTGATTTTGGCGAGTTTAACTGGCTTTTTCGGGAGTTTCTTGATTCCGGCTCAGTGGATTCGTTTTCTCGGTCTGTTACCCGTGATTTTCGGGATTCGGAGTCTCTGGCAGCGAGAAGAAACCGAGACGGATAATAATGTGGAGGTCGCTGTAGAATCAGCACCTTATTTTCCCTTGGCGGCCTGGTTTTCCCCTCAAACCGGCGCTGTGGCGGCAATTACCATCGCCAATGGCAGTGATAATATAGGGATTTATCTGCCTCTGTTTGCTAGTAATACTTGGCAAAATTTAGTCACTATCGTCAGCGTTTTTCTGATCTTGGTGGGTGTTTGGTGTTTTACTGCTCATCAGTTAACCCAATTACCGGCGATCGCTAATTTAATTACCAGTCACGGCAGCCACTTTGTCCCCTGTGTGTTGATCGGTTTGGGTGTGTTTATAATCAAGGAAAGTCTTCCCCTCGCTTTCTTGGCCCTATCCTTAAGCTATGGATGGGCGCTTTTCCAGCAACAAGCAGAATCTATTTAGGGTTTGCGGCAAAAAGTTTTTCGGTGGGGGCAGGGTGTAGGGTGTAGGGTGTAGGGTGTAGGGTTTTAGCGATTTTCAGGGAAAAAGTACCTGCATTTTCCCCCCGATCACTCCCCAATCTGGTACTTTTTGGTTGACAAAAAGTCTAAAAGTCTTACCCAACAAGGTTTTTAGATTTATTGAGCAAACTCTATTTGATTTTTGATTCAATACAAATACATCTAAAAATATATTTTAGATTTTTTCCATACCATCTATAACTCAAGTGCCATAGAATAACATCATCTTATCAAGCGGTCAACTTGAAACCGACCCCTAGCCATCTCGATCATGTTATTTTTTCTCAAATCGCCAGTGACGGAAAGCAAGACCAGCATTACACCGAAAAAAGTCAATCCCAATCGAGTCCGCGATCATCTGGCCAATGAACGCACCTATCTGTCTTGGATGCGAACAGCGATCGCATTAATGGGTTTTGGTATGGTTATCCTGCGTTTACGGGCCTTTCATCCTCCTCTGGTTCCCCGGCCCGGTTATGGTTGGAAATTGGGCTTAATGTTTGCTTTAGTGGGTTTATTGACCGTATTTTTGACCACGGCCCATTATTTTACAGTCAGACGAGATATAGATGAAGATACCTATGAACCAGCCGATCGATGGGTGGTACTATTTAGTTTAGCGATCGTTATTCTCGGTGCGGGAATTATCTATTTTGTCGCCACCAGTCCCGATCTGTTGATGGGTAGTATGATGACTTTCGAGTGAACTATGGGGGTTAGGTGGGTTGGAGTAAGCGCCAACTGACCGTGACTAGAATAGTATAAAGCAGTATTTTTAGGGCATTTTTGGGGAAATATTCCGATAATCTTGCTCCCACTACCACCCCCGGTATTCCACCCAACCAGATAGGAAGTACCAGATTCCAATCTACCGTTCCTAATCCCAGATGACCAATGGAAGTACAGGTTAAGAGGATGGACGCTTGCGATAGATCTGTGCCGACTAATTTGCGAGAATCAAGGTGAAAAAAGGTCATCAAGACCAATGCAAATAAGGAACCACTGGAAATACTGGTTAAACCGACCAAATAGCCTAAAACTGCCCCTAATATCGTTGTTTTTATCTGACCGGAGCGAGTGGTTAAATCTAATTTTGGCCAGGACCAAGGGGACAAATCGGGAAAAAATAAGGAGATTAGTAGTTCTAGGGCCGCTAGGACAGTCACGATCATCAAGACAAGACCGATGATAGGAGGCAACCATTGATCGAGATTGAGGGAGCTATTCTGCTGAAAATAGCGAAAACCGACTAATCCTAACAGAGAACCGGGTACACTGCCAATTACTAGCCATTTTACCACTTCTAACTCGATCGTTTGCTGTTGCCAGTGACGAACAGTGCCGACCACTTTCATCAATCCGGCCGCTACCACATCGGAACCCACTGCGGTGGTAGCGGGAACCTGAAATACAAAGATCAATAGGGGTGTAATCAAGGATGAACCGCCAATTCCCGTTAATCCCACGATAATTCCGATAAAAAAGCTAAATATTGTCAATAAAGAATAGTCCATTTTTGCCTCAGTCGTCTCTTTTCTCCGGTGTGTTTCTGGTAGTTAAGGGACAAAATTAGTTAATTAAGCCTTTAGAACCGACTAAAAGAGTAAAAAAGAGTAATAGTAAGCTTTTATCGCTGTTTAATCTTTTTAGTCTCGGTTTATAACCAGTAATCTCCCGAATCGAAACTTAATTTTTTCGCTATATTGTAAAATGTAATTGTATTTTAATACGATTGAGATTGAATTGTAGTTAAAATACGGTCAAACCCTATACATTTTTTTGCCAGAGGATTAGCTACCGTGAGTATCATCATCGAGCAAGTATCGAAAAAATTCGGCACCTTTACCGCTTTAGACCACATCAACCTAGAGATCAAATCGAATCGTCTGGTGGCACTGCTGGGGCCGTCCGGTTCGGGAAAAACCACCCTCCTGAGAGCGATCGCAGGATTAGAACCCCCCGACACAGGCAAAATTATCATCAACGGCAAAGACACAACCCATTTAAATGTCAGAAAAAGGAATATTGGCTTTGTTTTTCAGCATTATGCGCTTTTTAAACACCTGACGGTGCGTCAGAATATCGCTTTCGGTTTAAATATCCGCAAAGCTACCCCCGACTACATTCAAAAACGAGTGGACAGTCTCTTGAGTTTAATTCAATTGCAGGGATTAGGCGATCGCTATCCGGCCCAACTATCCGGGGGTCAACGTCAACGGGTTGCCCTGGCCCGGGCCTTAGCGGTAGAACCGGAAGTATTATTATTAGATGAGCCTTTTGGGGCCTTGGATGCCAAAGTTAGAAAAGAGCTGCGGGTTTGGTTGCGACAGTTACACGAGGAAGTCCATGTCACCAGTGTTTTTGTCACCCACGACCAAGAGGAAGCCATGGAAGTGGCCGACGAGATCGTAATTTTCAATGAGGGTAAAATCGAACAGGTGGGGACTCCCGATCAGGTGTACGATCATCCTGCCTCTGCTTTTGTGATGAGTTTTATCGGCCGGGTGAATGTTTTACCACCGACCTCGGCTGCACTGTTCGAGCAGCTTGGGGGGGGTACTAACGGAGTCAAGATTTTTATTCGTCCCCACGACCTGGAAATTCTCTCTTCTCCCAATGGGTCTAGTATTGCGGCAAAAGTCGAGCGCATTATCCATCTGGGTTGGGCCATCGATGTGGAATTAATTCTACCCGATCGCTCTCTCCTGATTGCCCATCTGAATCGAGAACAACTGGATCAATTGCATCTCAAGGTCGGGGAACAAGTTTATGTTCGTCCTCGGGATGCTCGCGTTTTTGCCTAAAAGTCAGCCTTATTGTTAGTGCCTGACGAAGGTCCCAATAGGTGTAGGGTCATGAATGCACAAGGCTGCTACTAGCTTCGCATCATGTCCCTACACACCCCTAGGAGTCTTATGCAAATAATACTAAATCCGTTGAGTATAGGCTACATATCAGGAGAGGCAATAAATAATCAGTTTTTAATAACTGGATTTCGTATAAATTAAAAGCTACCAACTCCAGGCCACAAAAGGGTTCTATCCAGCGATCAAAGTTTTGATGATCTGCTAAACTTTTGATTGATGATACCAGTTTAGTTTTGATACCTTGACATTTAATCGGGGGAACAATGACGGTTGTTTTCATTAACAACTAATAGATAATTAAATGAATACACTGGGGGAAACATTGAAAATCTCTCCTAAAATTTTCCCTTGAGCTTTACTAATCGATCGCTTGCCTTTAACAATTTCTGAAACCACACCCTTAGAACCAATTTTACCAACTAAATCAGCTTGTTTCATGTTGTTAGCTGACATTAAGTGTAATAATACTTCCCTCGGTGAAGCTGGTTCGGGTTGAGGTTGTTTGGCATCAAAATCCTTAATAATTGTAGCTGGTTATAATTAAATTAAAAATGGATTTTAGGTTCGATCCCCCCTTAGTCCCCCCTTGATAAGGGGGGTGCCGATCCCCCCTTAGTCCCCCCTTGATAAGGGGGGTGCCGATCCCCCCTTAGTCCCCCCTTGATAAGGGGGGTGTCTGATAATTTTTAACGCCTACCTACTTATTCTTCCTCATTTTCAATAATCTTGGGTTGAAATTTAGTCAACAGTTGATTATAAATATTTTGATCAAGTGCTAGGGTCATTTTTCCTTGGGTTAGACTGAACTTTTTTGGTGTGTTACTGCTTAACTTAAACCAGCGATTTTAACCAGCTGTACCAAGCATCTAAACCTTCTCCAGTGGTAGCGGAAACTTGAAAAACTTTCAGATTGGGATTAACTTGATAGGCGTAATCTAAACAGCGATCGAGGTTAAAATTAACGTAGGGTAGTAGGTCTATTTTTGTCAAGATCATGACTTGAGAAGCGTGGAACATATAGGGATATTTAATCGGTTTATCTTCTCCTTCGGTGACGGAAAGAATGACAACTTTGGCATTTTCTCCCAAATCAAATAAAGCAGGACAAACTAGATTACCGACATTTTCGATCATCACTAAAGAATTCATCGGTGGATCGAGTTCGATTAATCCTCTCTCTACCATTGATGCTTCTAAATGACAACCTGTTCCGGTATTAATTTGAACGACTTGGCAACCGGTTTCACTAATTTTTTGGGCATCATTAGCTGTAGCTTGATCTCCCTCAATCACACTGATAGGAATAGCGGTTTTTAAATCGGCAATTGTGCGAGTTAACAGGGTAGTTTTTCCCGAACCGGGGGAAGAAACCAGATTAAGGGCAACAGTTTTTCTCCCCTTCAACCAACCGCGATTTTGTGCCGCTAATAGATTATTTTTTGCCAGCAGATTTTGCTCAACTTGGAGAATGTTACCATGAATTTGAGCGTGAATTTCCGCAGGATGATGGGGATGCTCATGATCGTGATCGTGATGGCTATGACTAATAACAGTACCATCGGCTAAAATATGTTCATGGGTTCCCGTTTGCGGATTAGTTACCGTCACTTCCGAGTTATCAGAACAACCACAGGTTACACACATAAGGATTCTGTCTCCAACGATTTAAGATTTAATTCTTGACCCTGTAAAATGATTATATTACGACTACCACATCGCTCGCAGATTCCGTAGGGATATTCTAGTTCTAGCTCATTTCCGCAATCTTGGCACTGTCCTAAACCAGAAATTTCCAGAATCTCTAACATTGCCCCCTCTATATTAGTACCTTGACAACAGGTATCAAAACAAAAAGCGATCGATTCTGGCATAATTGCCGTTAGTTTACCAATCTCTAACACCACGCGCTTAACTTTCATTCCTCGGGAATGTTCTAAGGCAAGTTCGATAATATTTTGGGTGATTCCTAGTTCGTGCATTTTCAGTTATCAGTTATCAGTTATCAGTTATCAGTTATCAGGGAGAAGAGAGCAGGGAAATTTCAACTAAAACCCCAAAACCCCAACTATCTGTTTTTTTAGTTTTCACTTTTTCCTTTAAAACTGTCTTCTGTCTAATTAACATATTCTCGGTAATTGTTCACCGACTAACATATCGAGAATCCTTTTAGTGCCGAAAGCGGTTTTTAAGTAAACTAAATTGGGGGGAGAAGCGACGACTTCCCCGATAGAAGCGGCATTTTTACCGTCAGGATGGGAGCGCATCACTGCTAAAACGCGATTTTCCGCCTCTGGTGGCACGACAAGGACTAATTTGCCCTCATTTGCCAGATAAAGCGGTTCTAAGCCCAATAATTCGCACATTCCTCGCACTTCTTCCCGGATGGGGATCGCCGTTTCCTGTACCTGTATTCCCACCCCTGAACTTTGGGCAAATTCGGTTAAAACCGTGGCTAATCCGCCCCTAGTGGCATCCCGCATCGCTTTAACTTCCGGGCAAACGGCCAGAATTGCAGAAATTAAAGAATTCAGGGCTTGACAATCGCTTTCGATTGTGCATTGTAGGTCTAATTCGCCCCTAGCAATCAGAATGGCGGCTCCGTGATCCCCCAGAAAACCGTTAATCAAAATGCGATCGCCAACTTGTAAATTATTCGCCCCGGAATTGATTCCGGCTGGAATTACCCCCACTCCAGAGGTATTAATAAATATTTGATCCCCTTGTCCCTTAGAAACGACTTTTGTATCCCCAGTGACGATTTTTACCGCTGCTTTTTCGGCGGCTATTTTCATGCTAGTAACGATGGTTTTTAGGGTGTCGATAGATAAACCTTCTTCGAGGATAAAACTACAACTGAGATAGAGAGGAATTGCCCCACCGACAGCCAAATCATTAACGGTTCCATTGACTGCTAAACTGCCAATATCACCCCCCGGAAAGAATAGGGGAGAAACCACATAGGAATCGGTGGTAAATGCCAAGCGATCGCCTATTTTAGCCAAATCTTTAATCTCAAATCGTGCTTGATCTTCAAGGGTTGCCAGTAAGTTATTATCAAAATTATTAACGAATATCTCGTTAATTAAATCCCGCATTGCTTTGCCACCACTGCCATGGGAGAGAGTGATATTTGTGTCGGTAATTTTTGTTTTTTTTAATTTTAAAGAAGCTGAAGGATTGCTAGTCATAAATTTAAGTAGAGCAGTTATCTTGATGGTGAGGTAGAAAGTTTTCGTTTTGGGGAGTCGGTGGTCGATAGTAAATTAGGTTACACTTGATCTTGATCAGAAACGCTGTCATAGCTTACTGCTAGATTATCTTTATGGGTTTCTGGTATTTCTCGCACTTTTTCTACAGTTAAGTCCAAGACTTGAGCAATTCGTTCTACAGTGAAATTTAAAGACGATCAACGCGGCACAGATTCCAGTTTACCTTCTTTTCGTCTGAGCATCTCCCCCATGTCAGGGTGCTATAGCTGACAGTGAGTCGCTATAATAGAATTCGCCGATCGCTAACTTCTCCCTCGGTAAAATTTCTATGACTGGAAGACTGAACAAGCTACAACAAGATTTAAAGAACATAGAAACGGAAGTGGCAAATTTAGCCGAAAGAATGCGAGAAAAATACCGAATTTATCTTGATTTACTCGGTGAATCTCTCTATAAACAGGCGATCGGGGCAGTGTATTATATCTGTACCCGTTACTATGGGGGGGAATTTCTGGCCCTCTCCCACAGCAATCGTCAGAAACTACAAGAGGAGATCAAAGCTCTAGGACAAGAGGCTAAAGCCAGTTTACAGCAATTGGGCGAACAGAGCTTCAATCGAGGGGCATTTTCAGGGGTAGGATTCTCTAAAAGTCCAGCAGAGACAGTTAACACCCCAGATTTCTTGAAGCTTTTTCTAGACAAACGGGAAAATCTAGCCGCAACTGGAGAGATTAATAACCCCGATATTTTGCTTTATTGTTGTCGAGTCCTGGAAAAAAACTGTATCGAGATTCTCAATCATCTCTCTAAACAAATTAATCAGCAACTACAAAAAGCCTATATTATTCCCCCTCATCTACCCAGTCAAATTATCGATATGGCAATTCAAGCGGGAGAAGAGGGACAATCCCTAGGTGGAGGAAATAATATGTTAAACATTTTAGTAGAAGCTAAAAACCCTGAACCAGAGGAAGAAAAAGATGAAGATGAAGATGAAGATGATGGGGATGATCATGATTTTTCAAGTGGCAAAGTCACTAAAGTAACGGCGATTCATCTACGAATGGCTGAACTAGAATTTGCTGATGCGCGCTTAAGTGTCGAAAGAAATCAAATTCGCTCCCTTTGGGAACAATTAAATCGTCTAGGTAAACAATATCATCACCTTCGCAAAGAATATACTATCGCTCAAGCGGAAGCGGCGTGGCGCAGTAGTTGGTATGATTAATCAGTTATAATTAAACAGAGGTATTAGGGAAACATAACACTAGGAAATTTGGAATCAAGAGGCAATTATGAAAGGGGAAATACCCGACTGGGTGAGATTACAAAAAGCCTTATCTGTAGAAGCGGAAAAAGGTTATCCAGATCTTCAGGGAAATCAATACCGTTTTAGCGAGTTTTTGTGTCTTAGTTTCGGGGATAATCCTCCCGTGGGAATTGCCACCAGTGAGAGAAATCGCTGGCGAGAATTAGCCCAAAAATTTGCCCAATATTCCCAGTTTAATCCCAGACAAAGACAACAATTAGTCACCGAAACTCGCAATTTTTTGCAACAATTACGGCAAACTTTAGAAGCAACCCCCACCCCAAAAGAACCAGCTGCGGCGAAAATTATTAATACCACTCCCATCACGGCAAAGACTAATTCTCCACGGCAAGTTACCCTCGAACAACCCTTGAAATATCTAGCGGAAGTGGGAGAGAGAAAAGCCAGTCTTTTAGAAAGATTAAACCTCCACAAAGTTGAAGATTTATTATATTATTATCCCCGGGATCATGTGGATTACAGTCGTCAAGTCAATATCGCTAATTTAACCGAGGGGGAAACGGTAACTTTAGTGGGGAATGTCAAGCGCTGTAATTGTTTTAATAGCCCCAAAAATACCAAGTTAGCTATCTTTGAATTGCTCTTACAGGATCGCACTGGACAGATAAAATTAAACCGTTTTTATGCGGGAACTCGCTATAATAATCGTGCTTGGCAAGAAGGACAAAAAAAACTCTATCCCGTCGGTTCTGTGGTGGCGGTTAGTGGTTTAGTCAAAGCGGGAAAATATGGGTTAACTTTAGAAAATCCTGAATTTGAATTATTAGACAGTTCTGGGGCAAGTATTGAGTCCTTAAAAATCGGGCGTATTCTGCCAGTTTATCCCCTCACCGATGGAGTACCCGCCGACCTAATTAGAAAGGCTGTAGTCGCCGCTTTTGGGGCAGTAGAGGCGATAAAAGATCCCTTGCCTTTCGGTCTAAGAAAACAATACGGATTAATCGATTTAAAAACAGCAATTACTAACATTCATTTCCCTAATAATGCCGAGATTCTCAGTCAAGCGCGACGGCGATTAGTCTTTGATGAATTCTTCTTTTTACAATTGGGTTTTCTGCGGCGGCGGCAACAGTATCGTCAGACACAGAAAAGTGCTATTTTTAGTGCTAGGGGTCAACTAATTGATCAATTTAATCAGATAATTCCCTTTCAATTAACCAATGCTCAAAAACGAGTTATTGAGGAAATTTTAGAGGATTTAGATTCTAGCACCCCGATGAATCGTCTCGTGCAGGGGGATGTGGGTTCTGGCAAAACAATTGTCGGAGTTTATGCTATTTTAGCAGCCCTACAATCTGGTTATCAAGCGGCATTAATGGCTCCCACGGAAGTTTTAGCAGAACAACATTATCGTAAGTTAGTTAGCTGGTTTAATCTCTTACATTTACCCGTAGAATTATTAACTGGTTCCACAAAAACCGCTAAACGGCGAGAAATTCACGCCCAATTAGAGACAGGAGAATTACCACTTTTAGTGGGAACTCATGCCCTAATTCAAGATGCAGTTAATTTCCGCAAATTAGGTTTAGTTGTTATTGATGAACAGCATCGCTTTGGGGTACAACAAAGGGCAAGATTATTAAGCAAAGGAGAGTCTCCCCACGTTTTAACCATGACAGCAACACCGATTCCCCGTACTTTAGCTTTAACCCTACATGGGGATTTAGATGTGAGTCAAATTGACGAATTACCCCCCGGCAGGCAACCGATTCAAACCACCGCTTTAAATGGGAATCAAAGAAGGGCTGCCTATGATTTAATTCGCCGTGAAATTGCCCAAGGCAGACAAGCTTATGTGATTTTTCCCTTGATTGAAGAATCGGAAAAATTAGATGTTAGAGCTGCGGTGGAAGAATATCAAAATTTATCAGAAAAGATTTTTCCCAATTTTAATATCGGTTTACTCCATGGTCGCATGAGTTCCGCCGAAAAAGAGGAAATCTTAACAGCTTTTCGCGATAATATTCTGCAAATTATTGTCTCAACTACGGTTATCGAAGTGGGGGTGGATGTTCCCAATGCCACGGTGATGTTAATTGAAAATGCCGAACGTTTTGGCCTTTCACAATTGCATCAATTACGGGGGCGCGTGGGCAGAGGTTCCCATCAATCCTACTGTTTACTTTTAAGTGGGACTAATAGTGCTAATTCCCGTCAAAGATTGACGGTTTTGGAACAATCCCAAGACGGCTTTTTTATCTCGGAAATGGATATGCGATTTCGCGGTCCGGGGGAAGTTTTAGGACAACGACAATCGGGTTTACCAGATTTTGCCCTCGCTAGTTTAGTCGAGGATCAAGAGGTGTTAGTTTTGGCAAGAGATGCCGCCGAAAAAATTATGTTAGATGATCCCCATTTAATCACTTTGCCCAATTTGAAACAAGCCTTAGAAGCTAAATATCAACGGATGTTGGGAGCGGATATTTTAACTTGATTTAGATGTTCAGTGATCAGTAAACAGTAATACTAAATCCAGTTATTAAAAACTGATTATTTATTCTCCGTTTTGCAGGAGTGCCTCTCTTGATATGTAGCCCATACTCAACGGATTTACTATTACTTCCGATTTTCTCACTCAATCCAAGCTTTTGGGGGGTTCTACCCCCCAAACCCCCCGTTGGGGGCGTGGCGCCGCCCCCAAACCCCCCGCGCATTAGTTTTTCGGTGGGATGCTTACACGCGGCTGCTTTAGGAGTCACTGATAATTGCTGATTGTCGGTATTTCTACAAATGTGAGATGCACCCAATCAGTAATCAGTAAACAGTAATCAATAATCAGCGAAAAGACAGCAGCAAACTGGCATTTGATGAGGCTCACTTAATACATACTGCTCACTCAAAACTTAAAACTCAAATCTTATAACTGATAACTGATAACTGATAACTGATAACTGATAACTGATAACTGATTCAATTAACCAAATTTAATCATTTCTCGTCCTGCCATCACCGGTAATTCCCCTTTTAAAATCGGAATCAATGTCTCGCGAATTCTGTCCGCATCGGGGGGACATCCCGGCATAAAAATATCGATGGGAATGACTTGATGGACGGGCAGCACTTGATCTAATAATTCGGGAACGATACCGGGTTCTTCTGGTAGTTGAGGGGTGTTATCTCCTAACTCTAAATAAGCCCTTTTTAGCACGGGATCGGCAGTTCCTAACATATTCCGCATAGCGGGAACGTTAGCAGTTACGGCGCAATCACCAAAAGAAACGACGGTTTTGGTATTTTGACGGACTAGATGAATTAGTTCTAAATTATCCTGATTAGCGATCGCTCCTTCCACTAAACAGACATCGACATTTTCCGGATAGGTTTTCAGATCGCAGCCGACGGGACTATACACCACGTCAACTTTTTCGGCTAATTCTAACAGCCATTCATCCAAATCGAGGAAGGACATATGGCATCCCGAACAACCAGCTAACCAGACAGTAGCGAAGCGAATTTTAGACATAATTTTAATTCCTTGATTGGTATTTTTTGGCTGAGTTGCAATTTCGTCAAAAGGATCAAACGAAAAGAAATACTCTTTTAAGCTATTTTTGCCTCCTGGATAAACTCTTGCATTTTTTCCTCAAAGAAAGGAGCTATATCTAGATTTTTCCAGTCTTTAAGTAGCTCAAAAATAATCGCCTCTGATGCAAAATTTCCCGTATAAGAAATAAAAGAAAAAGGACGTTTACTGAAATTGAGCAAACAGCTTAAAATCGTGCAATGGTCTTTCACTCCAAAACCAAGAGAACAGGTTTTATCTCGATCTTTTACTCGCCAATTATCAGCATTTTTGGCATAAATATCTAGGGCAACTAAAGCACAATCCACCTCTCTAGAATATTTAATTAAGAGCGAATACAAAACCCTAGGCTCTTGACTGACATCAGACAAAATTTCAATTACCCGACAAGGAATACTAGAAAATTGCGCCGTCAAATTGGAGAGAGACTGACACATTTCTAGGGCTTGCAGAAATTGCGATTCGGGTGATGTGGTCATAATTATCTCGTTTGCTGAATTGAATCGGACCAAGGATATTGTTTTTGTGCCAGTAAATGCGCTTGTTGCTGCGAAAAGCCTCGATTAATCACTAAGTCAGATTCGTAGATTTCATGATTGAGAAACATCCGATCAAGATTATTCCCTTGAGCGCCAGCGAGTCTTCGCCAAGCTGCTACCATTAAACCTTCGGGAAAAAATTGATATCGAGACACTCCCGATCCAAAAGCATAATCCTTGGCGCGTCGGATATCGATCTCCGATATTTCGTATTGGGCAGCAATCTCTAGGATATCTTGATTATTACCCATAATCTGATCATAGTCCTCCCTTACCTTGACGGTTAATTTCTGCTCGTAGATATCTAAATGCGCCCATCGATCATTATCACCCTCCATCGATTACTTTAACGCGTCCATTGGTGTTGAGTCCTAGCATTAACTAAAAATTCCAACTTTGATCGATCTTCCTCTTTTTCATAAACGGCGGAACCCTTGCGGAATATGGCTCCCGTTGGACAAGCGGCAACACATTTGCCGCAGGAAGTACAGGCAGAAACGCTGCCCCAAGGCTGATCCATTCCCGCGATAATTTTATCTTTTTCGCCGCGATAAGCCAGATCCCAAACGTGCGCCCCTTCAATTTCATCACAGACTCGCACACAACGGGTACAGAGAACACAACGATTATGATCGATACCAAAAAGATGATGGGAAATATCGACTTCTCGCTTGGGAAAACGGTAGGGAAAACGACTATGATCCATACCCACTTCGATGGCTAAATCTTGCAATTCACAGTTACCATTAGCCACACAAACCGCACAAACGTGATTACCTTCAGCGAATAATAATTCCACCGTCATGCGGCGATATTCTTTCAGTTTTGGGGTATCGGTATGGATCACCATTCCTTCCGCCACCTCCGTTACACAGGCGGGTAATAATTTATTAATACCTTCAATTTCTACCAAACATAAGCGACAGGCAGCCACTTCAGAAACCCCATCGAGATGACAGAGGGCAGGAATTTTTATTCCTACCTGACTAGCGGCTGCGAGAACTCGCGAACCCGCTTCGATCGCTACATCTTTACCATCAATGCTTAAAGTGATTACGGACATAAAAATTATTCTCCTTGAGGATAATATCCCTCTCCTTCCCATAGGCCACAATTTGTGGCCAAGAGTGGGATTTTTACAGAAAGTTTTAACTTAGACAATCGGCTAAGTCTTTGGCGGGGGTGGTAATCGGCCGCAGGTGATAGGTATCGGAGAGGAATTTGAGGACGTTGGGGGAGATAAATGCCGGTAAAGTTGGTCCCAGACGGATATTTTGCATCCCTAGATGTAGCAGGGTGAGCAGTACAGCGATCGCTTTTTGTTCGTACCAAGAGATAATTAGGGAGAGGGGAATCTCGTTGACGCTAACGTTAAAAGCGTTGGCTAATCCTAGGGCGATTTTGATGGCACTATAGGCATCATTACATTGTCCCACGTCCATCAGCCGGGGTAATCCTTCGATAGTACCTAATTGTTTGTCGAAAAAGCGGAATTTTCCACAGGCAAGGGTTAAAACGATGCAATCTTCGGGGACTTGTTCCACAAATTCGGTGTAGTAATTGCGATCGGGTTTTGCCCCATCGCAGCCCCCAACTAGGAAGAAGTGACGGATTTTACCCTGTTTAAGGGCATTAACCACCGTATCAGCGACACTGAGAACGGTATTGTGGGCAAATCCCACCATTACCTGCCGAGGTTCGCTTATTTCAGTAAATCCGGGCAATGATTGCGCTTTAGCAATCACGGGACTAAAATCGATCGCACCGTCCACTGTTTCTAAGCGGTTAATATGGGCATAACCCACAGGTCCGAGGGTAAAGAGTTTACTTTCATAGTTTTCGTGGGGGGGCATGAGACAATTAGTAGTTAAAACTATTGCCCCCGGAAACTTAGCAAATTCTTTAGTTTGATTTTGCCAGGCGGTGCCATAATGACCGTAGAGATGGGGATATTTTTCTTTGAGTTTTGGATAACCGTGGGCGGGTAATAATTCTCCGTGGGTGTAGACTGTTATCCCAGTATTGGCAGTTTGTGCCAGTAAAGCCGCTAATTGTTTAATATCATGGCCGGAGACTAAAATGGCTTTACCTAGACGCGGATTTAAGGGAACATTTGTCGGTATGGGATGACCGTAGGTTTCGGTATGACCTTGATCTAATAATTCCATGGCTCGCAGGTTTGCGGCCCCGACTTTTAGACAGATTGCCACCCAATCATTAAGGTTTAAATCTCCCCGGTCAATCGCCGCTAAAGTCTCTTGGATAACCTGATAAACTGAGTCATCCTCTTGACCTAATTCCTGAGCGTGGAAAGTATAGGAAGCCAGACCTTTAACTCCGTAGATAGCGGTTAACTTTAGGGAAAAAATATCGAGGTCTTGCACTTTTTCAATTAGTTCTAAGGATACTTCTTGACCTTGGCTGACTAGACTCTCATTAAAATTAGGCTGATAGTTAGCAAGTGCAGACCAGTCCAGCGATCCCAATTGTGCTTTTAAATTTTCCCGAATCTCTAAACAACGCTGAATATAATCGGTAAAACGTCTTTGATCGAAGTTAACATTGGTCATGGTGGCGAAAAGCGACTCGCAGGTAAAAATATCGGCTTCGCGAGTAGATATCGCCGCTTCTTTGGCTTTTAAAACCACCGATGCTAATCCCCGCAGACAATAAACTAATAAGTCTTGAACGGCGTTGACTTCGGGACTTTTTCCACAGGCTCCCCACTGATGACAACCATTACCACTAGCGGTTTGTTCGCATTGTTCACAAAACATAAGTTTTCTCTCTTTTTTCAGTAGATTGACAGATTGTTGCGATTTTTTTCTACTAAATTGAATTCTGCTTTTTTGAAAGTTAGTTATCGGCCTTCACCCGGCAGGAATTATGGATTTTACGACTGGAAAGCTTGTCTTGACAGCCTCTACTCTCTGAACTATGTTTTTATTCTCTCACTTTTTTTGCCAGTTGGGTTCTGATTTTAGATTTCCTCAAGAATTACTGATTAAACAATTATTTAGTTGTCTTATTAAATTAAGTATTTTTTGTGATTTTTATGATATAATGAGCGAGATTTTCGATTTTTAGGTGGGTATTTGCCAGTGTCATAGCAATCGGTCTCCTGATTAGGATAGAAAGTTGGAACTTAAGAGTTATTATCGCCTAACTGTGATGATGGGATTGCTTTCGACATAGATAGTTATCTCTTTTTTTATTTACTTAACTTAACCGATTATCTCGCCGAATCTACTCAAAATTTTTATCTGTTTTTGCCAGATCCTGATATTTGACATCAAGACTGATGAACGATTTATTTTATTAGTGGTATTCCGATATCTTTGCAGATTTTATTAGCGAGAATATCCCTAATTTCCGTATGTCTTGGAATCGCAGATCTTTTATTTAATTGGGGGTTAAACCACCAAGAATGGCTAGGACTTGCTGAAAAAGTACGGGCGAAGCATTCGGATAGAAAATCTACGGTTTCACCGATAGGTTATTGTCCGAATGCTTCGCCCCTACAGGACGCGGGCCGATGAAGACGCAAGGTTTTGAACGACGATTCTCTCAAAATCTTGCACCTGTGAGAGCAAAACAGAACCCTAAAACTCTTACCTCGTCTATATTTAACATTTATTCAGCAAGTCCTATCTACCAATCTATCTGAACAGGATATTTTGCTAATATTGAATCATGGCTAATCAGTCTAGCATTTTCAAGATTAGCTTGAGCAACTAACAAGCGGTCAAATGGATCTTTATGGATGTTAGGTAAAGTATTTAAAGCTAAAACATGGCTGACTGTAATTGATAAAAGGCCAATTTGGTTAGTTTCCTGCTGAGTATTAATCATTTCTGCTAAAGGTATCTTGAGTGATAGTTTACCTAGTTGTAGTTTGATTTGCATTTCCCAAATACTTGTAATACTAAGTAATAGCGTATTACTAGGATTTCTACACAGTTCTAAAGCTCTTTGAGAGAGTTTTTCTGGTTCGCTATCCCACCAAATAAATGTATGGGTATCTAAAAGAAATTTCATGATTCACCTGTCCAAAATTCTTCAGGAAGTGGCTCATCAAAATCTTCGCTAGTCCCAATTTTTCCAGCGTGTAGTCCTGGTTGTCGTAACTTAGGAGAAGGAGTTTCAGACGTTGTTTTTTCAGTATCTCCCCAAGGAATTAGACGAGCTACAGGCTTGTTTCCTTCGGTTATAATAATTTCAGTATCTACCTTTATTAAGGCAAGTAGTTCTTGTAAAGTTAACTGTACTTGATTGAGATCAATAGTTTTGTTTGACATGAATAATTTTCTCTCTTTATTTACTTCACAAAATAAAACAGGATTCAGTGATAACTGCCTCACAAGTTAATAAAGGTTTGGCAACTTTTTCCCATTGCTGAATTGACCAATTGTGATAATTATCACTCCGGTATGTCTTGGAATCGCAGATCTTTTATTTAATTGGGGGTTAAACTACCAAGAATGGCTAGGACTTGCTGAAAAAGTACGGGCGAAGATTCGGGCAATAACTTATCGCTGAAACCGTAGATTTCCTATCCGAATGCTTCGCCCCTACAGGACGTGATCAATAAACTGTTTGCGTTTCATACAACAATTTTCTCTTCTTGGTAGTTTCCCCTAGTAGCGGAAATTGCTTCCTGTTTATTCAATTCTAATGCTTCGCTAAGAGTAATTTTTAGGGTTTCTAATAACTGATCACGAGATGCTTCTTGACAGTTAACTCCCGGAATTTCTTCTATCCAACCAATCCACCAATCTCCGTCTGGCTGAATGATAGCTGTGTAGGTGTTAGTCATAGAATATCTCCTTAGCTAAAATACAAATATATATTATTATACTCGATTTAGGAAACTCTGAAACCGCTCATCTCCCCGAATCTGCTCAAAATCTTTATCTGTTTTCGCCATATCTTGATATTCGACATCAAGATTGATGGCGCTTTGTAAGTTTTCGATAGCTAATTCCACATTATTTTGTAAGCCATAACAGCAAGCTTTATTGTAGTAAGCATTAGCATGATTTGGATTAATTTTAATAGCACGATCACAAGATTCTAGTGCATCTTTATATCGTCCCATACAACTTAAAACATATCCTCGATTATCCCAAGCTTCATGCTTATCGGGTTTAATTTCTAAAGCTCGATCGTAGGATGCGATCTCTTCTTCAAATCTGCCTAAATTACCTAACGCAACCCCTCGGTTGTACCAAGCTTCATGCAAATCGGGTTTAATTTCTAAAGCTCGATCGTAGGATGCGATCGCTTCTTCAAATCTGCCTAAATCATCTAACGCACTCCCTCGGTTGTACCAAGCTTGATGGTCATCGGGTTTAATTTCTAAAGCTCGATCGTAGGATGCGATCGCTTCTTCAAATCTGCCTAAATCATCTAACGCAAACCCTCGGTTGTACCAAGCTTGATGGTCATCGGGTTTAAATTCTAAAGCTTTGTCGAAGGATGCGATCGCTTCTTCTAATCTGCCTAAATTACCTAACGCAAACCCTCGGCCGTACCAAGCTTGATGGCAATCGGGTTTAATTTCTAAAGCTTTGTCGTAAGAGGCGATCGCTTCTGCAAATCTGCCTAAATTACCTAACGCAAACCCTCGGTTGTACCAAGCTTGATGGTCATCGGGTTTAAATTCTAAAGCTTTGTCGAAGGATGCGATCTCTTCTTCAAATCTGCCTAAATTACCTAACGCAATCCCTCGGTTGTTCCAAGCTTCATGGTAATCGGGTTTAATTTCTAAAGCTCGATCGAAGGAGGCGATCGCTTCTGCAAATCTGCCTAAATTACCTAACGCAAACCCTCGGCCGTACCAAGCTTCATGGTCATCGGGTTTAATTTCTAAAGCTTTGTCGTAAGATGCGATCGCTTCTGCAAATCTGCCTAAATCATCTAACGCAACCCCTCGGTAGTTCCAAGCATCATGGTCATCGGGTTTAATTTCTAAAGCTTTGTCGTAAGATGCGATCGCTTGTTCGTATTCTTTTCCCATTGCATGAATTAGGCCTTTTTTATGCCACAATTCAGATGCTTGAACAGGATCGAGAGATGGGGAATCGCTTAAATAGGCTTTAATTTCGGCTAACTTTTCCTGTCGTTGTTGGGGAGTAAATTGCTTATAGGTATCGAGATCGCCGTCTAAATAAACCAGTCTTCTAATTTCTCTTTCCAATATGTCCTTATCCGTCGGAAATTCATAAACTCCCGAATACCAATCAAAAAAATCCGACGCACGACGAATAAAATACCGCAAGGCAAATTCCGGCAATAGGAATACTAAAGTAAAGGGAAATTGCCGCTCAAATCGCTCACGGGATAAGTTTAAATAGCCTAAAATCTTAGGAACTCCGGCCCAGGTTCCCCCATAAACCGGACTTTGACTCGACAAGAAATAGCCTTCACTTTCCGCTTCTTCGTAGCGCAGTAGTGCATTTTCTAAACCGCGCACAAAAAGAATGTTTAGATTGGTATAATTTGGTAAATCGACAATTTTCTCATACAAATTATCGGTTTCTGAATCAAGCTGCAGGACTTGAATATTTTTATTAGGTAAATCTTGACTGACTCTCCGAATAATCTCATCAGCTTGCACGGGAGAACAGCGAACAAAGAGTAAATTAAAGCCATTTTTTCGTCTCAGCGATCGCAGTAATGCTTGATAGGATTCTGCTGCTGTTAGGGGTTGCTCTTCTCGCAATCCTTCAAAATCCGATTCCTGAAAGTTAGTTAAGGGTTTTACTTTTGGGTTTGTCATTATTATACTCCTCCCGGTGTGGGTTGGCTGAGGATTGCGTCTTTAAACTCCTTAATTTCGGTAATTAAAGGATGCACATCATACCAACTTTTCAACTCTGCATCTGCATCAAAATAAGCATATTGTAAAATACAACGATTGAATAATAATTTACGATGAGCTTCATCATTTTGAATTTCGTTGGTACGATATACCTTAGCCAGAATTTTCCACTGCTCGTGTTCTACTGTTCTCTGATAGACATCTCTAGCTTGAGTTATTGCTCTTTGAGCAGCTTTTGCGGTAATAGGTAAAGCATCCACATGATCTAAAGCGGTTTGCATTAATAAAATTAGGTTTCGTACATGACCTCCAGTCATTAAACATAATCGCTCCAGAACTTCTTGACTTTCAAAAATATCTGTTTCTAGCTTTTTCTTCGGTAAAAATTGCTGCGTTCTTTTCTCAATAATAGCCTTAATTTTTGCCATACCATCAGGATTAATAGTACGATCAAGATTGCGGATCATAATCATCGGTAAAACCATCGGGTCATTATCATAAATATCGCGTAGATCATTAGCCCGATTAGAATAGGCCATTGAAATAGGTATAGTATAAATCAAATGACAATTTAACCCCTTTAATTGATTAGCCCGATCTAAAAAAATCTCATCATGATTAGTTTTATGATCTCGCCGATATATCGGTACAATGCGATCTAAGTTATCAACAATTACCACTAATTTTGTTGAATCATCTAAGACAGTTTTGCTATTATCAATAAACTCATTTAGTGCTGTTAACAGCGTAACAGTATGAGGATTGATTTTATTTCTTATTTCTTGTCTTTGACTGGGAATTGCCCGAATCGCCGCAGACAATTTACCAAAGTATTTAATCAAGTCTCCCGTTTCTAATTTGACATCTTCCACTTTAATTTCTGTTAAAGCTAAATCAATTAAATCCTGCCAACGAGATTTTATCCAGTTTTTTAAGGGGGTTGAATTAGCCTGTTTTAGTTGTTCTAATAAATGGCGCGTACAGGCAATGAGAATATCTGTATATTGAGCATCTTCTGGATCGATATCGTCTTCATCTGCCGCAAAATAAACAACAAAACAATTTTTTTGCTCTAGATATTTTTTCAGCCGCAATAATTCCGTGGATTTCCCCCCTCCTCGATGTCCTGTGTAGAGTTGATGGGTGTACTCTGTTGGCAGCGAACGAATAATTTTTCTGCCTAAATCTTGACAAACATCAGCATCCGCTCTCACTGCTTTTAGATCCACATAAAAGGGACTATCGGCAGGTAAAGGAACTGGTTTAAAGGCATTAGCAAGATTAGCGATCAATTGTTCAGACATAGGCGACTATAGCTTAATTGATGTCATTATTATAACAATACTTATTGACAAGATGTTATACCAAATCCGCTTTTAATATTACGACTAACTCTCGATCGAACTTCAAAAACCCAGTTATGGATTTTTTCCCCCTACTCCCCACTCCCCAATTCATAATTCATAATTCATAATTCATAATTTCCCCACTCCCGATTAAAATTGAATTGCACTCATATCTAGGGATAAAAAGCGATCGAGTCCTAAATACATCCAATAAATAGAGTTTGGGGATTCCTGAATAGTTTTTTGAAATCCCAAGACGGCGGCTAATTTCTCATAATCGGGATGAATAATCAAAGTATGTAAATCGCAGAGATTAGGAAAATCTAAGGTCATTATCTGGAGAGTTTTTTGGGCATCTTGCAGGAAGATTAAACGATATTTTTCTAAATAATTAGCATCAATCATCCAACTGCGAATAAATACCGAAAGACAATTTTCATCTCCCACAGATGCCATTTTAAAAGGATCCTGTTCGTTGATCGCACTTAGATGTAAACTCTTGTTAGGAGAGGTAAAAAAATTCGCTTCCGACTCGTTTGCGGTGGGATAGAGGAGATAAAAACCGACGGGATTAAGATTATCTACCCGACGCAAAACTCGCATACCTGTGGTGTAATCTTTTGACCAACCCCGCAACAGACGAGAAATGCGATGGGGAATTGCTTCAGCATTGCGATTCATCCAGTTATAATTGCGTGTCAGCAAGTTAGCCACAGGAATCGCATCACAACGGGGATTAAATTGATCTAATTGCAATTCTACAGATGATTCCGAGCTATCAGGCTCTAAAATCCCCGTAATTGACTTGATTTTAATTCTGGTTGTGTTGCCGTCAAAAATTTTTTCAATTAAACCAAGGGCCGCTAATTTATCTAACATCATACCCGCCGAGCGTTCGCTGCCCTGGTCCTGATCCTGATAAAATAAATCCGATGCTTGCCGATGGGTACAGATAATGGCAGTGGTGGGAAAAATTAACTGGGATAAAGGGGGTTTTGCCTGTCCTTCCTTGGCGATCGCATAAATCCAGAGACGCAGAAAACAAGTGGCACGCACCCGGGTTAATCCCACTCTCCCCACCAAGCGCTCGATCATTTGTTCTTGTTTTTCCCAAGAATACCAAATTTTCAGGTGTTTGCTCTCCATCTTTTCGGTCCTAGATTCTGACAACGATTATACTTGATACTTCACCCCACTTCACCCCACTTCACCCCAGTTCTCAACCCTCCCCCTACTAGATAGCGCTCATTGTTGTTGCACCTCTAGAAGAGACAAAATGGGTGTAGAAACATTTAGGAGACGATTATGAACGATAAAAAATACGGTACTGCTCCCAGTCATACTCAAGCGTGGATTTTTCAAACTTGGTTATCTTTTATTGTCTCTATTTCTGCCACTTCTTTAGGAGTTATTTATCTACCAGTAGATGCGTGGATTAAAGGTTATTTAGGCATGGGTTTACTATTTACCGTCGGTTCCACCATTAATTTATCAAAAACTGTCCGTGATGTCGAAGAATCTAAACGCTTAATTAATCGCATTGACGAAGCAAAGTTAGAACGGATATTGAGTCAGTACGATCCCTATAAGGAGTAGTTTTTCCCAGTTATTGGTTATCAGTTTTTTCGATTATTCTCACTCTTTTTTCTGACTTAGGAGAGTTTATATGCTATTCACAACTAATCTAATCAGTGTGACCAAAGGAATAATTTCTCTTTTACAAAATCCCAGTAACATTATGTCTGTATATGATATTGAAGATGGCTTAAAAGAGAGTTGGTTACAGCGATTATCTTTGCAATATGTTAAAAGCGATCGAGCTACCGCCCAAATGATTGCCCAAAGATATCTAGCCGCTAGTCCCTGTTTAGAAACCTTGCTAAAACTCCCGGAAGATTCCCTAGGTTATCATTATGCTACTCACCTAATTAGTCTCAATTTTGATCCTAATTTTTATCGGTCTATTCAGGTCAATTCCGACACAGATTATCTGCTGCTTCGCCTACGGCAAACTCACGATATCTGGCATATAGTCACGGGTTTTGGTGTCGATGGCATGGGAGAATTGCAGCTGAAAGCTTTTGAATTAAGTCAAACTCGTCGCCCTCTAGCTATTGTACTACTTTTAGGGGGATTATTGGGAGCTTTATTTTCTTCGCCACTTTCCTTACATTCTCTCTGCAAAGAGATTGTCATCGCCTATAATTTGGGCAAAAATACTCGACCTTTTTTAGCGCAAAAATGGGAACTAGCTTGGGAGAAATCCCTGCTAGTTTGGCGGCAAGAATTGGCAATCGTCCACTCGAACCTAGGAAATTAATTTTGCTGGACTACTTAAGTAAGTGGTTATAATTAAATTGAGGATAGATTTTGTCTTTGATTAATCCCCCCTTAATCCCCCCTTGATAAGGGGGGTGCCGATCCCCCCTTAATCCCCCCTTGATAAGGGGGGTGCCGATCCCCCCTTAATCCCCCCTTGATAAGGGGGGCATATGATAATTTTTAACGCCTCCCTACTTAGAATAATCGACTAAACCGAATAAATCCCGATTAATCGGAGAAAATAAGACGATTTGCCCATTCAGGGGTCAGAGGACAGAAAAATTCTCAGACAATCGGGAAAAAGTGACAGGGGAAAAATTTTTCCGAACCGGAGTAGCCAAAAAATCCCAGTCCGGTTAAAATTGATTATCGATCGATTGTGTGAGGAGTCCGACCCCCATGACCAATAAACACACAGCCAGGCTGCTGAGCAGTTACCTGCAGCGCCTGCCTGCTCATAGTTGGCTCGTCCTAGTTTTTTGGGCTTTGATTATCGCTCCAGTCCAAGCTGCTGTCGAATTACGCATTGCCATCAGTAAAGGTGTTAGTGCCGTCTCCGTGGGTAGTTCCACCGATGCTGTGGTGAAAGATGGGGCCGGGAGAGTCCTAGGAGAATTAACCGCCATGAATGCCCTCAATGCTAATCCCAGAGGAAAAGCGGTGGGTTTGGCCGATTGGCAGGCC
This sequence comes from Microcystis sp. 49638_E5, assembly GCF_021300285.1. Classification (NCBI taxonomy): domain Bacteria; kingdom Bacillati; phylum Cyanobacteriota; class Cyanophyceae; order Chroococcales; family Microcystaceae; genus Microcystis; species Microcystis sp. 49638_E5. The sequence goes on from NZ_JAJTDH010000040.1 coordinate 51,362, forward strand.
AGTCAATTGATCATCGAACCGGAGAATGATGGTTACGTCTGGATTAACGATCGCTGGTATCGAGGACGCACAAGGATCATTCGGCAAGGTTCTGGGGTGACAGCCCTAAATTTAGTCGATTTAGAGGAATATCTCTATAGTGTCGTCGGTGCGGAGGCGATTCCCTCCTGGCCGCAAGAGGCCTTAAAAGCCCAATCTGTGGCGGCGCGTACCTATGCTCTCTACCAAATGAACACTTCCGGCAATCGCATCTACGATCTTGATACTACCACCCGCACCCAAGTTTATAAGGGTCTAGAAAGCGAGTTTACTAGCACCCACGAGGCAGTTAAGGCCACCGCCGGACAAATTATGAGTTTCAACGGCAAACCGATTCTAGCGGTGTTTCACTCCTCCTCTGGGGGCCACACGGAAAATGTCGAGGATGTTTGGAATTCCCCCTTACCCTACCTGCGCGGTGTCGTCGATTACGACCAAGTGGCCCCGGTATTTCAATGGTCAAAAAACTTTAGCGCCGGGGAATTAGGCCGTTTAATCGGTGGTGTCGGTCGTGTGCGATCGCTATCTCCCGAAAGGACCACTCCCCACGGACGAGTGATTAGAATGCGTATAGTGGGCGATCAAGGCTCTAAATTAATCTCTGATACCCAATTACGGCGAATACTCGAGCTGCGTAGTACCCTATTCACGATTTCAGCTAATAACGGTACTTTTGCCATTAATGGTCGCGGTTTCGGTCATGGGATCGGTTTAAGTCAATGGGGCGCTTTTTCCCTCGCTGACCAAGGGGTGACTTATGACCGCATTCTCAGCCATTATTATCAAAATGCTCGTTTAACTGAAATGCCCAATTAAAAAGGCTGTCAGCCGTTTCCAGTAAACTGATCACTTATAACTGATAACTGATTGTGAGATAATGTCTGATCTCACTTGTAATTTTTGACTTGCATGACCATCGTTACCGAAGCCTTAACCGAGTTGGAACCAGTCATAAAAACTACCTTTACCGTCGAGGAAATTCGCCAACTACTGCCCCATCGTTATCCCTTTGCCCTAGTTGATCGGATTATTGACTATGTACCAGGTAAAAAAGCCGTTGGCCTAAAAAATGTCACGATCAACGAGCCTTTTTTCCCCGGTCATATTCCCAGTCGTCCCTTGATGCCGGGGGTGTTAATTGTTGAATCCATGGCCCAAGTGGGGGGAGTGATTTTGACCCAATTACCCGGGATGAAAGGGAAATTTTTTGCCTTCGCTGGCATTGATAAAACCCGTTTTCGTCGTCCTGTGGTGCCGGGAGATCAATTAATCATGACGGTGGAATTATTATCCTTCAAGATGAATAAAATTGCTAAAATGCAAGGGGAAGCAAGAGTCGATGGGCAATTGGCCGCCCAGGGCGAAATGATGTTTTCCGTCTTTGATTGACCTATGAATTTTGATCGAGATCGTCTCCGACAAGAACTAAATTTATTTGCTATTCTAGGGGCTTTTATTACCAATATTTTCGCTAATATTTTTCCTCTCAAGGGCGAAAATATCGGGGCTATCTCGAATACAGTTTTTCAAGATGTCTTAATTGTTCCCGCTAATTATGCTTTTGCGATCTGGGGATTAATTTATCTGGGTTTAATTAGTCTGGGAATTTACCAAGCTTTGGCTTTTAATAAAACTGAACCGCGTTTGCGTCGGTTAGGCTACGAATTAGCCATCGCTAGTGCTTGTCAGATTCTCTGGGTAATTCTTTTTCAATCCCGTTTTTTTGCCCTGTCTTTACTGGCAATGCTAGGCATTTTAATTTCTCTCATCCGGCTCTATCTCCGCTTAGAAATTAATCGCTTGATTGTCAATCGTAAACAGGGTTTATTAGTTAATGCTCCTATTAGTATTTATTTCGCTTGGATTACCGTGGCCACAATTGTCAACGTCGCTTCGGTGCTAGATTGGATCGACTGGCAGCGATGGGGTCTAACTGACCAGATCTGGACGGTAATAATCCTGGTTATCGGGGCGATAATCGCAATTTTAGTCGGTTTAAACCGAAAAGATCGGGCTTTTATCGGGGTGTTTATCTGGGCTTTCTTGGCGATCGCTGTTAAACATATTTCTCTGCCTCTAATTGCGATAACGGCGATTATATTAGCGATTATCCTAACTTTTCTGGTTTTTAGTGGCAGTTTTCGTCCTCTGAGTCGTTAAAATGCGGGGTCACAGCGAATTTCGACGATAAAGCCATCGGGATCGTAGAAGTAAACCCCTCTCCCAGTCGGCCGGGTCACGGGTCCACTAGCAATAGTAATTCCCTGACTTTGTAGCACTTCTAGGGCAAAATCGAAGCATTCGGGGACAATATCGAAGGCTAAATGGTTGGCACGGGTAAAAGCGATTTCGGGATTGTCGTCGGGAGGGTTTAAATCTGGTTCCCAAAATAGGTCAATTACTGTACCATCGGGGGTGATAAAATTGGCCACTTTTCCCTGGGCAACTAATTCTTTTAAGGTGGTGGGAATTTTTTCCCCCACTAATTCCTCTAAGCCTAATATTTCCCCATAAAAATGACGAGAAGCCTCCATATCTTTGACGTTGAAAGCGATATGATGGACTTTTCGCAGTTGACCAATTTTGAGTTTTTTTGTGGTTAAGGAAGGGCTAATAGTCATTTTAGTTAGGGTTTGCTGAAAAAGTTTGTTGGTGGGGTGTGGGGTGTGGGGAGAACAAATAAAAATAATCTCCTGACGATGGGCAACTTAAGAGTTAATTTTTTGCAATAATTGCCGAATTGATTCCGCATCTTGGGCGTTGGGTAGGAGGGCAAGATAGAAGCCTAAATCCTGTTGCGCTCGGCTGAATTGTCCAATTTGATAGTAAACTAAACCTCGATCGCGCAGCTCTAGGGGATGATTAGGAATGAGCAAAAGTAGTAGATCTATTGTCCGAATTGTCTGAGACCATTGTTGACGATTCAGGTAAATATATTTTAAATTAGTCAACAAACGTAATAAAATTTGCTGATTGGTAGCAATATTGAGAAAATGTTCTTCTAATTTAACTGGCTGTTGATAAACTTGACTTAATCTTTCTTGACAGTCCTGTTTAAATAAGATTTCACCACCGTGAAAGGGATCGACAAAAATTTCCACTTCCTCGAAATCGGGACGGATAATAAAATGGCCCGGCATACCAATTCCTACCATGGGAAAATCGATCTGTTTGGCAATCTCTAAGTAGATAATCGAGAGAGTGAGCGGAATACCCGTGCGGCGCTCGATTACGTCATTTAAGTAGCTATTGCGGGGGTCATAGTATTCTTGGGTATTACCAGTAAATTGTAAATCTTCAAACAAATATTGATTGATAACCTTGACTATTTTTAAAGGATATAATCTATCGGGTAAGCGTTTTTTTACCTCGTCAGCCATTAAATTTATTCTATTTAAATAGTGATCAATCTTGAGGCGCGGATATTCAAAATTGGCTATTTGTAGGGCTGCCCGAGCTAGATTTATCTCAGGGTCAGGATGTTGAATTGTTTCGATGAAGGCTTGGTATAATAGTTCAAGGGTCATTAGAAAAGGGTATTAATCAGATTATCAACTATTTTAACTGATGCTTCCGGTTTTATCGCTTCTCTTTTCCGATCACCATTAAAGGTTCAGTGATTTAGATGAGCTTTCCCTGGAGAAGTAGCGAGAAATCTTTTCAATATCTAGATTAACCACGGCTTTTTCTAAAGGGATCGTGCGACAATTTTTATTTTGAGACTGCACTTGATAAACTAATTGATTTGTCCAATCTAAAGCAGTTAACCAACCACTTTGAGGATGATAAACCCCAGTTTCAATGTCTAGCCAACCGTTGCCGCGAGCTAGTTGTCCCGGTTTGACATCGGGAAAGGTAAAGGTTAAAGTATGACCTGTGATAATTAGTTTATCCTTGAAATAGGGTTGGGTCATGGCATGAAATTCGTTTCTAATCCAACAAAACTGCTCGTTTGTTTGCTGTTCAAGGGGATATTCTGGGTGTACTCCCGCGTGAACTAACCAAATATCTCCTAGGTCTAAATAAGCGGGTAGAGATTGGAACCAATTGATATGCTCGGCGGGTATATTGTTATTATAACTTAGTAGTGTCGCCGCCCCGCCACTCTCGATCCAGCCGTTAAACCATTTTTCAGAAACTTCTTTTCCTGCCAGAGCTTTTAAGAGCATATATTCATGATTTCCTAGGAGACACTGATAGTTATTTTTGATCACCAAATCCACCACTTCCAAGCTCTGCTGTCCTCGATCGATTAAATCTCCCAGAAAATAAACCTCATCCTTACTATCGGGAGCAACTCGGTTTAATAGTCGTAAAAGTGCCTGAAAACTGCCATGCACATCTCCGATAATAATACGGCGCGGTTCTTGAGTCTGTTTCCTTATTTTTCTAAAAAACACACACCCCTCCCTAATCACTGAGATTGCTACTCTTTTATCGCTAAAAAAGTAGTTTTTATAAAGTCTTAATTTTATTATAGGACAAAGCTTTCCTTCTGACAGTCACTCCCTCCTAAGAACTGCGGCAGAAAGGCTGTAATTGTTTTGTAAAGTATTTTTGCAATTTCTGGACAGGAAGCGGGCAGGTTATGGTATTATCTTTTTATGATCAGTTTTTATATAATCGGACTTAAGGGTATGACAGCAGGCACAAATATTCCCATTATATAAAAAAGTATCTCAAAAAAATGCACACTTGTCAAGCATTATCAAAAAAAAAGTTTTTTTTCGAGATTATAATAAAAAAAATTAGTTTTCTGCTTCTATGATAACCCTAATTAACGCTAGAATTCCCGCCCATCAGGATCGACAACAAATAGAGATAAATGCTGCTGGAAAGATCGAGAGGATAACGGAGATGGAGAGAAAGACAAGAGGGGAAAAGATTATCGATATGGAAGGGGATTGGCTATCGTTAGGAGGAGTAGATTTACAGATCAACGGAGGATTAGGATTAGCATTTCCCGACTTAGAAATAACAGATCTAGAAAAGTTAGATAAGATTAGCGATTATCTGGGGAATCAAGGAATTGATGGTTATCTTCCCACCTTAGTAACCACGTCCGTGGAGAAATTTCAAAAATCCCTCTCAGTAATTGCCAAATATATCGAGAAACAGCAACAGGAAAATCGAGCGAGCGCGCAGGTTTTAGGAGTACATTTAGAGGGACCATTTCTAAACTATGAAAAAAGGGGAGCGCATCCGGCCCAATATCTTGTAAACCCAAGTATAGAAACAATAGATAAAATCTTTGGGGACTACTTATCGATCGTAAAAATTATCACCCTAGCCCCAGAATTAGATAGTAGCGGTACGGTGATTAAATACCTAAGCGATCGAGGGATTACCGTCAGTTTAGGACATTCGCAAGCGAGTCAAGAAATAGCCAAAAAAGCCTTTTTACAGGGGGCAAAAATGGTTACTCATGCCTTTAATGCCATGCCTCCTTTACACCATCGTCAACCGGGGTTATTAGGGGAAGCAATTATCAATCGCGATGTGTATTGTGGGTTAATTGCCGATGGTCAACACATCCATCCAACCATGATAGAATTATTACTAAAAGCCAGTAATTATCATCGAGGAATTTTCTTAGTTAGTGATGCTTTAGCGCCGATCGGTTTAGAAGATGGTGTCTATCCTTGGGACGAGAGAGAAATTGAAGTTAAACAGGGAACAGCAAGACTTTTTGATGGTACTTTAGCGGGAACAACCTTACCCTTATTACAAGGAGTAGCCAATTTAGTTAACTGGGGAATATGTGATTTAGAAACAGCGATTCTTCTAGGGACAGAATCCCCCAGAAAAGCGATCGGATTAGCGGGTTTATCCGTGGGACAACCTGCCAACTTTTTGCGCTGGCAATCGGCATCAAATTGGGAAAGATTGGATTTCCGCCAGCATTTTGGCCTCTAACTGTTGAATGAGAGTATCGAGATCCACTTCGAGGCGATCAAAACATTCAGGAGGGGAAAGATCGGGTTGAAAATAAATCAATTTTACCTGACCATCACCGATAGCAACTATAGCCACTTCTTCGCTGGGATTATAGCGATAAATAATCCCAAGCATCTCTTGAATTTTGCGATTAACCTGGCGATTTAATTTCTCTAGAGCCTCCCTAGAACAACAGACAAAATGGGGCTGGGGTTTAAGATCGATGCCCAGGGTTTCTTGGGTATCTTTTCCCCATTCCGAGAGTAAACCCCACATTAAACCGGCTAATTCCTGTTGATTTTCTTGCACGAATTGATCTAATTGATAGCGCCATTGATTAGCGGGATCATCGGGGATTGGTTGTTCAAATCTCATCATTAGCCTCTTTTCAGTTATCAGTTATCAGTTATCAGTCCTTGATAAGGGGTGTGCCGATCCCCCCTGCCCCCCTTGATAAGGGGGGTGCCGATAGGCGGGGGGATCCCCCTTAATAAGGGGGGAAAGCTGAGAATTTTTAACACCTACCTACTTAACGACGGTATTCATCACCGCAATCACCGATCAACTGCAATAAATCCCGGGATTTTTGCAAGACATGATCAATTTTTTGATAGTCTTGGGGGGATAATTGAAAATCGAAAATACGGGCATTTTCTTGGATATGTTCAGCAACACCCAAACGCACCCCGATAATTGCCCCGGCTACGGCCTTTTGTTCGAGAACGTAACGCACTGCCACATTAGGAATGGTGACGTGATAGGAATCAGCGATCGCTTTAAGAACGGTTAATAATTCTTGGAATAATTGCCAGTTTCCCCAAGCATTGATCATGTTTTTATATTTCCGTAAACTAGCGGTATTGAGACTCATGGCATTGGGTTCGGGATGACCGAGATATTTTGCCCCTAATAAGCCTCCTGCTAGAGTACCATAGGCGAGTAGATAGATGTTATGTTCTTGGCAAAATTGCGCCATTTTGACGAGGGGACGGCGATCGATTAGAGAAAACTGGACTTGATTGGAGACTATTTTAATCCCGGCGCTGAGAATAATTTTTAAATGTTCCGTGTCGAAATTAGTCAAGGCCAGGTGTTTAATTTTGCCTTCCTGTTGTAATTCTCCTAAAAAATATAAGGCATCTAGATAATTTTTATCGCGATAATCCCACCAGTGAAACTGCAATAAATCGAGACTATCCACATCCATGCGACGTAGGGAAATAGCGATATTTTTTTCGACTATTTCCTTAGTCATTTTACCCGGACGGGGAACCCATTTAGTGAAAGCTTGCAGATTATTTAAAGCATCAATGCCCCTTTGGGCGACTAATTGACGACGAAATTCACCGATAAAATCTTCGGCCGGACCGTAATGATCGGCCAGATCCCAAGTGGTGAAACCGCCATCTAGATAGGAGAACATACTAGAGATCGCTTTTTGGGGTGCGATCGAACCATGGGCGCCTGAAACTTGCCACATTCCGTTCAAAATACGACAAATTTCCAGATCGGGGGTAAACTGTAAGCGACGAGATTCGGACATGGGAATTATGAATTATGAATTATGAATTATGAATTGGGGAGGGGAGCATCTCACCTTTGTAACCCCTAAATCAGGTTTTTATGTCAAGCTATTTTGAAAGCCTTGCTAGAAAACAGTTTTAGGGATAAGTATAATTACTCACTTGCATAAATGAGATGCTCAATTGGGGAGTGGGGGGAGAGGGAAGTGGGGAGAAGGAAGTGGGGAGAATAAATAAAAATAATCTCCTGACTCCTAAATACTGACTCCTGACGGCTAAAAAGCCGATGAATCTACTTTCTTAAATTATCGCCCGATTTTACCCTGTTTCGTTGAACAGATCGATCGTACCTATCCAGAAAAAAGCGGCAAAGGGGAAGACTTTCGGAAAAATCTCCCCCTTTTTGGGTTTTTACTTCTCAATTTTTGCTGGGTTAATATTCCACTTCCAATCGCGCTGCGGTGACAGCATCAAAAGCGAAAGCGAGAACTATAGGCATGGGACAAGCGAGGGTGATACAGAGAATTAAAGCTGTCAAAGTCAATCCGATCGCCACTCCTAACCAAAGTTTTTCGGCAGGGGATAGACCTTTTTGGCGCTTAATGTTTTGTAACACTTTGGTGGGAATTGGTTCTGGCATCACGGCATTGGGAGGGAATGCCCAATAATTACTGTAGCGTTCGAGAAATAGCTCTGTCCAGCCGTTTTCTTGACACCATTCTTGAATCCATGGTTCGTGAAAGTGTTTCATTGCTTCCCTGTTGACTTTTTCCGGTGATTACTATAAACATCTCCTGATGTGAATTTCATCCTAGCAAAGCTATCTTAAGGGTCGATCGGATTCAATAAAACTTAATATATGAGTAGTCGGTGGGTAAAATGTATTCTAAGATACAGTGCCAGCGAACGACCAGAACGAACCACAAAGACACAAAGGACACAAAGATCGATCGCTCCTATATAAGTTAAACCGATCGCACAAAAGGAAATAATTGTTAAGTAGCTGGTTATAATTAAATTAAAAATGGGTTTGAGGTTCGATCCCCCCTGCCCCCCTTGATAAGGGGGGTGCCGATAGGCGGGGGGATCTGAAAGTTTTTAATACCTACCTACTTAAAAAATTTCGGTTCTCGATTCGGTACAGATTGCCTGTAATTTTTGGTCCCAAGTATCGACGGGAAGGGTATCGAGATAGGCAAAGTCAAAGACAATCCCGATCGAGGGGATAGCTTGCCATTCGGGGGAATGTAAGAGACGATCAAAATAACCCCCCCCGTAACCTAAGCGATAACCTTGGCGATCGCAAGCGACGGCGGGAATTAATAGTAAGTCCACTTCGGCAGGTAAAATGAGAGGAGCGATCGCTGTTGGTTCGTAGATGCCATAACGATTTAATTCTAGGGGATCATCGGCAGTCCAACAGTGCCAAGTCAGGCTATCTCCGTCACAACGGGGAAAACCCCAGCGATGGTGTTGGCAAAATAAGGAACTTAAATCCGGCTCCTGACGATAACTGAAGTAAGCGAGAATGGTTTTAGCGTGTTGAAAGAGGGGTAAAGATTGTAAATTTTTGCAAAGTTGCTGACTATTTTCTTGCCAAATATGCTTAGGAAGCGATCGTCTTTGGGTAATTAGTTGTTTGCGTAATTGGGCTTTTTTGGTAGCAGAATCCATAAAATAGAGATAAATAGGAGAGTAAGTAGCTGGTTATAATTAAATTGAAGATGGATCCCCCCTTAATCCCCCCTTAATCCCCCCTTAATAAGGGGGGCATCTGACAGTTTTTAACACCTAACTACTTAGTAAGAACGATGCTAAATCTATTTAACTCGCTTTTTGGGCGTTATAACGAGAATATCAAGGCCAATGTGGAAATTTACACGTGGGCAACTTGTCCCTACTGTATTCGGGCCAAATGGTTGCTGGGTTGGAAAGGGGTAAAATACACCGAATACAAGATTGATGGGGATGAAAGCGCTCGTCAAGCCATGGCGGAACGGTCCAACGGTAAACGCAGTGTACCACAGATTTTTATTAATAATGAACATATCGGTGGTTGTGATGATTTGTATGCTTTGGATGGTCAGAAAAAATTAGATAATTTACTGGCTAAATGTGGGACTATCTAAAGTCTATTGATGAAAAAGCCTATGAGAAACATCGGCAATGGATGCAGTTAGCTTTAAATTTAGCGGCAACTGCGGGGGATCGGGATGATGTACCTGTGGGAGCGGTTATCGTGGATAAACAGGGACATTTAATCGCTCAAGGGGCTAATTGCAAGGAAAAACACCATGATCCCACCGCTCACGCCGAAATTCTGGCGATTCGTGCCGCTAGTCAAGTTTTAGGCAATTGGCACTTAAATGATTGTACCCTCTACGTCACCCTCGAACCCTGTCCCATGTGTGCCGGGGCAATTATTCAGGCTAGATTAGGATTATTAGTGTACGGTGCTGACGATCCCAAAACAGGAGTTATCCGCACTGTGGCTAATTTTATAGATAGTCCTTTTTCTAACCATCGTTTACCGGTAATCGCGGGAATTTTAGCTAAGGAATCGGGGGAATTATTACAAACATGGTTTGAGAAAAAAAGAAATGTTTAAAGGAGTCAGGGAGATAGGAGTCAATAAGCTGTAATGCCTCTTAGCTTAAAACCCCACACCCGACACCGCACACCCTGCCTCTAGAAAAAACTTTTTCAGCAAACCCTAATCAAACAAATAGTTAAATCCTGATAAAAATCCTCCTGTTTTAACTCCACTTTTGATTGAGAAGCCAGTAAAAGTAAAGCCCAAAAAATCGCCACCTTTTCCTGTGTTGCCGAGTGACTAGAGGGTTTTTCCGCTTGCCATAAATCTAATAAATACTCAAACTCTATCTCCTTTTTCTCTAATTGAAAAAACTTTCTTTGCAAAAAAAAGTCCAGTTCCGCTGCCAATTCTGTCAGGTTTTCTTGGTGGGCCAATTCCGTGATAATTTGTACCGCTTCCCGTCGGGATTGGGGCCGGGGTTTCGGGACAACTACAGGCAGTTTCGGTAAAGCTTCAATCTCTAGGGCAATCTGTTGTAATTGAGTGATTAACTCCTGTAAAGTTACCCGTCTTTTGCGCGGTGGTGGGGCGGCAGTACGACGGCGAATATGATTTTCTAGATAACGGGGTAAAGTTCTTAATTCCCGTTCTAACTCGCTAATTTCCTCATCAATCAGACTTTCTTCTTGCTGGTCCAAAGACAATCTTTCTAGGGTATCAGCCTTAAATAAAACTAACATAGAAGCCCATAAAAAAGCCTGTCCTGATTGGGGTAAATTAGCCTGGGCCATGGCTAAATCTAGATCATTTAATAACCCCAATTCCGCCAAAAAGCGATCGATCACATCAATAACCTGCACATCCCAGGGGTCAATTTCTCCCTGTTCCGCCATTTCTAAAAGAGAGGCGATCGCATCACTGGCCGAGGTGATAGTCATGATTGTAGAATCTTGTAGGATCTCAAAGGATAAAATTTAGCAAGCAAAACCATGGACATATCGATCGCTGACCTGCGCTTGGACTACAATCTCGAAGAATTGCTAGAGTCAGAAACATCTGCCGATCCTTTCATTGTATTTAAACAATGGCTAGAACGGGCGGTATCTTCGGGAAGATTGGAACCCAACGCTATGACTTTAGCCACTATTTCCCCGGAGGGTAAACCCCGGGCTCGCATGGTACTGTTAAAAGACTTCGATCCTCGCGGTTTTGTTCTCTTTACCAACTACCAAAGCGCCAAAGGACAGGAATTAATCGCCAATCCCAATGCAGCCCTAGTGTTTTGGTGGGGAGAATTGCAACGGCAAATTAGGATCGAGGGAACTGTAGAAAAAATCAGCGAGGAGGAATCGGATAATTACTTTTTTGTCCGTCCCTGGGAATCCCGTTTAGGGGCCTGGGCCTCCAATCAAAGTGAAGTGATTTCTGGGCGAGATATCCTCGAAAAACGCCTGACAGAACTAAAAGAAGAATATGCGGGTCGTGAAGTTCCCCGTCCTCCTCATTGGGGCGGATTTCGCCTAATTCCTAGTTTAATCGAGTTCTGGCAAGGTCGCCCCAGTCGTCTCCATGATCGTCTCTGTTATTATCGTCAAGAAGATGGCAGTTGGCAAAGGCAACGTTTAGCTCCTTAGTTTGATCTTGACACCTTGTATTGGCAAAATAGCTCGATACTAATTCAATTTGTCATTTTAGTCTTGAGATAATATTAGGTCGATGTCTTTTCCCAACCCGCGCTTTCCTTAGCGATTGGGTTGGGCTATTATGTCATTTGAGAAAGGCAATCCGTCCGCCCTAAAGTTTCAGAAAAACGATAGAATTGAAAGGGTTTTGGTCTGCATCCTTCAAAAATAACTAGAGAATTATGGACATCAATAAAGTTGGACTTCGAGAAACCTTAGAAGCATTGCGGGTTGAACTGAGTAAATCTATTTTAGCCTCTGAGGGTGAGCAGATTCGCTTTCAAGTGGGTGAAATTGAATTAGAGGTTCAATTTGTGGTTGAAAAGTCGAAAGATAGCAAAGGTGGGCTGAAATTTTGGGTAGTAGAAATGGGTGGGGGTGTCACCAATAAAGATACGATAACCCATAGAATTAAAATTCCCCTTAAACCCATTGGGAAAGATGGAGGACCTATCAAGACAGCAAGTGATGATATTCCCGATTAGAATTTTATACCCCTAGGGACGCAATGCTTGCCCCCAAAGCAGTTAATTTGTAGGATGGGTTAGCGAAGCGTAACCCATCGCCATCCCAGAAGAATAGGTTACATCAATCCGATAAGTTATGCCCCAATTCCAACCCGATCGCGCTTTAGAAATTGTTGCCCCTAAATACGGCACTGCCTATCGAATTGGGGGACGTTTACTCTTGACTTGTCGGCATCTATTTGATAATAGTAACGACTGTAAAGTACGATTTAGATCAGCATCAGACTATTCTGATAAGCAAGACATAGACGCTCAAGTGATTTGGAAAGCCCCCGATAATATAGATATAGCTTTAGTAGAATTACCAGAAACTATCGAAACTTGTGATCCTGTAGGTTTTGGGGTGTTACCTGATGCTAATACCACAAAAAAAGTTAAATTTGACTGTTTGGGCTTTCCTTTATTTTTACGGTATTCTGAAGATGGTATAAAATACGCCACAGGGTTACATATTGAGGGAACTATCGATGTGTCTAATCGTGCGCCTCATAACCGTTTGTTATTAAATATTAAAGATAGTCAAGACATACAACCCACCGATGAACAGTTAGAAAGATTAGCAGAAGATCAGTCACCTTGGCAAGGAACATCGGGATCAGCAATTGTTTGTAATGGGTTAGTGGTGGGTGTGCAGAAATGGCATCAAAATCCAGATCGTCCTGAATCTTTAGAAGCTGAATCTTTGGCAAGAGTTTATGACAATCCCGAATGGGGTGAGATATTAGAAAGTCATGATATTGATCCTGAACCTAAACCCGTTATATCCGCTTCTTTAAAATCTTCTTCCTATCGCAATCAGTCCCTATCTTTCCCCTGCTTTGTTACCCGAAGCCTTGCAAGTTGCCAGAGGGATTGGGGATGAATCCAAACAGGGTGAGAGCATCTCAAACGCTATTGACAATTAGCCAATTTTGTGAACCGCTTGCTGTGTGGGCATTTCAAGTGATACCAGTCAATCAGAATAGTTACGAAATATTCACATTTGGTCGATTTTTGCTTAACAATTGAGATGGCCAATTCTCCTCAAATATGCCTGAATCGCTCTCTGGGTAAGCAAATCACATAAAGTTGATTTTGTCAAGAATTGTTAAGATGCGCTTACCCTGGGATGGGTTAGCGGTAGCGTAACATTAGCGGGTGTTGGGTTTCATGCTTCAACCCAACCTTGTATATTGAGAGAGGTGGTAGACCGTCCCAACCTTGGTCAGAAAAGACCGCTTCGTAGCAAGGGTCACCACCATAATCTCCCTGAC